>NZ_DJTK01000063.1:0-23878 GCF_002438225.1 Pseudomonas sp. UBA6310
CCACCGACATCAAGGACCTGCACCTGGTCGGCGGCAAGATGCCGCAACAGTGGGTCAGCATGGGCGACGTGATCTGGGACGGCGACCTCAACCCGGAAGGCCTGGCCGTCACCTACAAGATGCCGCTGGCCGGCAAGACCGAGCTGTTCGGCAGCACCGGTTACTACATCCTGCAGGACAACGTCGACGGCGAGGGCTATCAGTTCGAGCACGACCTGCGCATGTACACCGGCCAGGCCGGCATCCGCTTCGCGCCGGCGGACAGCCTGAAAGTGACCCTGGGCGGCAGCCTCTACGCCTTCGACAACGACGACGACACCAACACCCTGGCGATCAACGGCAACGCCGCCGGCAGCAACGAGTTCCAGCTTTACGAAGGGTTCGGCCAGGTCGACCTGACCGGCCTGGCGCTGCCGCTGTCGTTCTACGGCCAGTACGTCAAGAACGCCGACGCCAAGACCACCGCCACCGTGGGTAAGGAAGACACCGCTTACCTGTTCGGCGTGAAGACCAAGATCTTCGCCTTCGGCCTGGACTACAACTACCGCGACGTGGAACGCAACTCGGTGGTCGGCGCCTTCACCGATTCCGACTTCGGCAACGGCAACACCGGCGGCAAGGGCCACAAGGTCAAGGTCAGCTACGACATCGACAAGAACTTCGCCGTGGCGGCCAGCTACCTGAAAGCCAAGGACGCCTGGCTGGGTGCAGCAGCTGGCGAGGGCGATGTCGACACCATGCAACTCGACCTCGAAGCCAAGTTCTGACCGCGACACGCAATGCAAAGCGGGGAATGCCGAACACCGGCATTCCCCGCTTTTTTGTGCCTGTGAAAAGCTTAGCGACGGCGCAGGATCACGCTACCGATCGAGTAGCCGGCGCCGAACGAGCTGAGCACGCCGAGGCTGCCCTTGGGCATGTCGTCCTGGTACTTGTGGAAGGCGATCACCGAACCGGCCGAGCTGGTATTGGCGTAGGTGTCGAGGATCACCGGCGCCTCGTGCGGTTCCGCATCGCGGCCGAGCAGGCGGCGGATGATCAGCAGATTCATGTTCAGGTTCGCCTGGTGCAGCCAGTAGCGCTGCACGTCGCCGACCGGCAGGTCGTTCTCGGCCAGGTGCTCGCCGATCAGCTCGGCCACCATCGGGCAGACTTCCTTGAACACCTTGCGGCCTTCCTGGACGAACAGCTTGTCCGGGTTGCTCGCCGCCTCTTCTTCAGCGGCGCGGTTGAGGAAGCCGAAGTTGTTGCGGATGTTGTTGGAGAAGTGGGTCAGCAGCTTGCTGCTGATCACGTCCCACTGGTGCTCCGAGGTCGCCAGGTCGGCGCGCTCGAGAATCACCGCGGTGGCGGCATCGCCGAAGATGAAGTGGCTGTCGCGGTCGCGGAAGTTGAGGTGGCCGGTGCAGATTTCCGGATCGACCAGCAGGATCGCCTTGGCCTGGCCGACCTGGATGGCGTTGCACGCGGCCTGGATGCCGAAGGTCGCCGAGGAACAGGCGACGTTCATGTCGTAGCCCCAGCCCTGGATGCCCAGCGCGGCCTGCACCTCGATGGCCACCGCCGGGTAGGCACGTTGCAGGTTGGAACAGGCGACGATCACCCCGTCGATGTCGGCGGCGGTCTTGCCGGCGCGCTGCAGGGCTTCCTTCGCGGCGGCCACGGACATCTCGCAGAGGATGCCCCACTCCTCGTTGGAGCGCTCGGGAATGCTCGGCACCATGCGCTGCGGGTCGAGGATGCCGGCCTTGTCGATGACGAAGCGGCTCTTGATCCCCGAGGCTTTCTCGATGAAGGCGACGCTGGATTCGCCGAGCGCCTCGACCTCGCCACGCGCGATGGCGTCGGCGTTGTCGGCGTTGAACTGCGCCACGTAGGCATTGAAGGACGCCACCAGCTCTTCGTTGGAAATGCTCTGGGCAGGGGTATACAGGCCGGTACCGCTGATCACGACGTTATGCACGGTCGTTCCTCTTTTAATTCTGGGGTGTTCCAAAGGGCTGTTGCCGTTTCATCGCAGCCACGCGGTTCGGCATGAAACGGCAACGGACCCTGGCTTTAGACTAGCCGCCATTGTGCCCGAAAACCGCGAAAATTCCCTCTCGGGCGCGGCAGGCGCGGTTTTGACGATGACCCGACGCCTCTACCGGAACCATAGCCTTTTGCAATGAGCGCCCTGGCGGCGCCGATGTCAGGCTGTGCGACACAGCACCAGCGCACGCGCGCGCTGTCGATAACAGTGGGCGCCGATCACGCCGCCCCACCGATACCAACAACGGAGACCCGCATGTCGAACCCGAACGCGCGCCCTGCCGCCGCACCGATGACACCCGAGGAAGAACAGGAATTCGCCAACCAGGTCTTCGATGTCGCCCGCAACGGCGATGCCGCGATGCTCGCCCGGCTGCTGGACAGCGGACTGCCGGCCAACCTGCGCAATCACAAAGGCGATAGCTTGCTGATGCTCGCCAGCTACCACGGCCACCAGGACGCTGCGCGCGTGCTGCTGCAACACGGCGCCGACGCCAATCTCGCCAACGACCGTGGGCAGACGCCGCTGGCCGGCACCGGTTTCAAGGGCGACCTGGCGATGGCGACGCTGCTGCTGGAGCACGGCGCCGATGTGGAAGGCGCCTCGCCGGACGGCAAGACCGCGCTGATGATGGCGGCGATGTTCAACCGCACCGATATCGTCAGGTTGCTGCTGAGCCAGGGAGCCGACCCGGCGGCGCGCGACGCCAATGGCGTTACCGCGATGGCCGCGGCGCAGGCGATGGGCGCGCAGGATACGCCAGCGCTGCTCGAGCGCGCCCTGCTCGGGCGAGACCGTTCGGCCGACTAGCCCGCCGCGGCCACCACGCGATTGCGTCCAAGCTCCTTGGCGCGGTAGAGCGCCTCGTCCGCCCTCTTCAGCCAGGCCTGGGCATCCTCCAGCCCGGTATGGAAACCGGCGATGCCGATGCTCAGGCTGACGCTCAGCCCGTCCGCCTGGCTGAACGCCAGGCTGGTGATTTCTTCGCGCAGGCGTTCGAGCACCGCGAGGGCCTCGCCCGATTCGGTATCCGGCAGCAGCACGCAGAATTCGTCGCCGCCGTAGCGCCCGGCGATATCCGTCAGCCTGAGGTTGCGCTGGATGCAGCGGCCGACCTCGCGCAGCACCTCGTCGCCAGCGATATGGCCATAGCGGTCGTTGCTCGACTTGAAGTGATCGACATCGATCAGCGCCAGGCTGGCGGCCTGACCGCGCGCGCGGCAGTCGTCGAACACCAGGCTCGCCTGCTCGCTCCAGTAACGTCGATTGAACAGCCCGGTAAGGCTGTCGGTGCGGCTCAGTTCGCGCAGTGTGCGCTTGTGCTGGCCGAGCTGGATCGCCAGCCGATAGAGCACCAGGCCGATGGTCAGCGGATGAATGACCAGCATCGGCAGGCAGGCGTAGAGAATCTGCTGGCTGATCTGCGGGGTGAAGCTGAAACCCAGCAGCAGCACCGAGACGACCATCCCCAGCGCCTGCATCGCCATGCCCCGCAGCACGAAGCGCACGCCGCCTGCGGCGGTGTTGTTCATCGCCAGCATCGACAGCATCATCACCGTCGGCAGCACGTTGAAGCCGATGCTGGCGATCCAGAAGCCGCCCATCAGCGAGTCGAACAGCACCTGGCGCCGCTCGATCACGTAGGGCGAGCGCGAGCGCAACGCCATCCAGTAGGCCAGTAGCGGCCAGCCGTAGGAAAACACCACCAGCAGCGCCCACAGCCAGATCGGCGACTGGCGTTCCCAAAGCACCACCGCCACGCACAGGAAACCCGTGCCCAGCCCGATGGCGCGCGGCAGAAACGCGCGACGGACGAAGGAAAGGCCGGCTTTATCGGAGGTGATGGGATCGTGCACGTCGAGGTCTTGCGAAAGGACTGCCGCCACTATATCCGATAGGACCAGGCCCTTGTGTTAAAGGCCGGGGTGCCATCCCGGCGCCAGCCACGTAGTCTGCATCTGCAGAATCGGGACCACCCGACCCTGCGCGTTGCGCTTCCCAACGAAACGTGCCGGCCGCTCGCCGCCCGGCCCCCGTGATTTCCGGAGCCCGCATGACCCTGTCGCTGCTCAGCCGTTACGCCGTGTTCGCCTTCTGTGTGCTGTTCACCGTCATCAGCGCCTTCTTCCTGGGCCACGAGTGGCTCTGGCCATTCACCCTGGTCAGCGCCGCGCTCGCCCTGGTCGGCCTCCTCGACCTGGCACAGCCGCACCGCGCGGTGCGCCGCAACTATCCGGTTATCGGCAACATCCGCTACCTGTTCGAGGCGATTCGGCCGGAAATCCGCCAATACCTGCTCGAAGGCGACGGCGAGCAGTTGCCGTTCTCCCGGGCCCAGCGTTCGCTGGTCTATGCGCGGGCGAAGAACGAGGCCGGCGACAAGCCGTTCGGTACGCTGCTCGACGTCTACCAGGACGGCTTCGAATTCATCGGCCACTCGATGCGCCCGGCGCCGCTGGGCAACCCGGACGATTTCCGCGTGCTGATCGGTGGCCCGCAGTGCCGCCAGCCCTACTCCGCCTCGCTGTTCAACATCTCCGCGATGAGCTTCGGCTCGCTCAGCGCCAACGCCATCCGCGCGCTGAACAAGGGCGCCAAGCTGGGCAACTTCGCGCATGACACCGGCGAGGGCAGCATCAGCCCGTACCACCGCGAACACGGCGGCGACCTGACCTGGGAGCTGGGCAGCGGCTACTTCGGCTGCCGCACCAGCGACGGCCATTTCGACCCGCAACGCTTCGCCGAACAGGCCGCCAGTCCGCAGGTGCGGATGATCGAAATCAAGCTGTCGCAAGGCGCCAAGCCCGGGCACGGCGGCATCCTGCCCAAGCACAAGGTGACCCCTGAAATCTCCGAGACCCGCGGCGTACCGATGGGCGAGGACTGCGTGTCGCCGTCGCGCCACAGCGCCTTCGACACGCCGACCGGCCTGTTGCACTTCGTCGCCCGGCTGCGCGAGCTGTCCGGCGGCAAACCGGTCGGCTTCAAGCTCTGCCTTGGCCACCCGTGGGAATTCATGGGCATCGCCAAGGCCATGCTGGAGACCGGCATCCTGCCCGACTTCATCGTCGTCGACGGCAAGGAAGGCGGCACCGGCGCCGCGCCGCTGGAGTTCACCGACCATATCGGCGTGCCGATGCGCGAGGGTTTGCTGTTCGTGCACAACACCCTGGTCGGAATCAACCTGCGCGACAAGATCAGGCTCGGCGCCAGCGGCAAGATCGTCAGCGCGTTCGACATCGCCAGCGTGCTGGCCATCGGCGCGGACTGGGCCAACTCGGCGCGCGGCTTCATGTTCGCCATCGGCTGCATCCAGTCGCAGAGCTGCCACACCAACAAATGCCCCACCGGCGTCGCCACCCAGGACCCGCTGCGCCAGCGCGCGTTGGTGGTCGAGGACAAGGCCACGCGGGTCTACAACTTCCACCGCAACACGCTGCGCGCGCTCGCCGAAATGCTCGCCGCCGCCGGCCTTGAGCACCCCGCGCAACTGGACGCCCGGCACCTGGTGCGGCGTGTGTCCGCCACCGAGATCAAGCTGTTCTCGCAGCAGCACGTGTTCCTCAAGCCCGGCGAGTTGCTCGACGGGCCGATCGAGAGCGAGTTCTACCAGCGCATGTGGGCGATGGCGCGCAGCGACAGCTTCGACGCGCGCGCCTGAGGCGTTGGCGCAGCGCCATCACTCGCTGCGAATCTGCGCGTGGGCGATCAGGGCGAAGATAAAGCTGCCGCCGACGATGTTGCCGGCCAGGGTCGGCAGGGCGAAGTGGAAGATGAACTCGGAGCCACCGATCTCGCCGTTGAACATCAGGTAGCCGACCTCCGCCGAGCCGACCACGATGTGGCTGAAACTGCCCAGCGCCATGGCATAGGTGACGATGCCGATGACCCAGATCTTCGCCCCCTCCGCCGCCGGAATCAGCCAGACCATGGTGGCGATCATCCAGCCGGAGACGATGGCCTTGGCGAACATCGGGTAGGTGTCGTTTTCCATCACCTCCCTGCCGATTTCGAGAAACGCCTTGTCCGCCGCCTCGTTGAAGATCGGCAGGTGGAGGATCGAGAAGGCGAACAGCAGAGTGCCGCAGAGGTTGCCGAAGAGCACCACCGACCACAGCCGCAGCAACTGCATGAAATGCGTGCGGGTCGGGTCACTCATGACCGGCAGCACGGCGGTCAGGGTGTTCTCGGTGAACAGCTGCTGGCGCGCTAAGATCACCGCGAGGAAGCCCACCGGGTAGCCGAGGCTGGTGATCAGCGTCGCCAGCGGATGCTCGCCGACGTTGGCCCGCAGCAGGCCCATCACCATCAGCGACAGGCCTATGGTCAGGCCCGCCGCCAGCGCCGACCACCAGAGCGCCGCCAGGCTGCGGCCAAGTTCGTGATCGCCCTGCGTGCGAATCACCTCGTGCAGCACCTGCGCGCGCGGCAACTGGTTCTTCTCGACCTCGCGCTCCTCCTCGGCGGAAAGGTCGTTGCCCGTCTCGCCCCGTTCCTCGATGACATCGCCGGATTTGTCACGGCGCGTCCTGGTCCCGTCGCGCGGCGGGGTATCGTCGTCGTCCTTCATGGTCTCTTCCTGGGGCTGGAGTCGAGCTATAGGCAACCGCCGCATTCGCGCGGTTCCTCGCCGAGCCGCTCGCCGTGCAGAAAAACCGGCCTGCCCGGCAACCCGGAGGCCGACGGCGGCGGCCTCCCGCGCGCCACCACGACGGCGCCCGCTGCACGGACGACCAAGACTGCGAACGCGTTTTCTCGCTAAGCTGGGCGCCCTCCGATGCCAGGCCCAGACGGAACCATGCGCCGAATCGCTCTCGCCCTGCTGGTCATCTGCAACCCGCTCGCCGCCGAGGAGCGCCCGCTGCGCTTTTCGATCAGCGAAAGCTCGACGATGCCCATGGTTCGCATCGAGGACGGACAGGCCACCGGAGGCATTCTCTACGACCTGCAGACGCGCCTCGCCGAGAAGGTCGGGCGCCGCGCGCAGCTCATGGTGCTGCCCCGGCTGCGCGTGCAGCAGATGCTGGTGCGCGGCGAAATCGACGTGCGCTGCGACGTCAATCCGGCGTGGTTGAAGGAATCCACGCACCAGTACATCTGGAGCGTGCCCTTCATGGTCCACCGCGACGTGCTGGTGGGCACCGGGGCGAACCTGCCTCGCCAGCCGCCACCGGGCGAAGCCATCGGCACCGTGCTCGGTTTCGTCTATCCCACGCTGGAACCGGCGTTCGCCAGCGGTGCGCTGCGCCGCGACGACGCGCGTACCCAGGAGCTGGTGCTGGCGAAACTCACCGCCGCGCGCGACCGCTACGCCGTCAGCAATGAGCTGACCCTCGACTGGTACAACCGCCAGCGCACCGACGGCCAGACGCTGCACAAGCTGGGCTTGGTGGCCTCGGACATCGTCGCCTGCATCGTCCGCGACGAGCCGGACGTGCCGGCCCACACGCTGCTGCGGGCACTGGTGCGGATGAGCGTGGACGGCGAGTTCGAGGCCATCCTCGCGCGCTATCGCTGACGCCGCGCCTTGCAGGCCGCGCGATCCAGGCAGGCCTGAACCCACTCGTCCATCAGCCGGTCGCTGATTGCCGAACCCTTGATGCAGGTCAGTACGCATCCATCGATCGCGCTGATGACCAATAGCAGGACCATCGATTTCTCAATCTCCGGGCCGAATGTTTTTATTCAACCGTGAGCAGTACAGGACGCCTGCCGCAGCGACCCGTCGTGAAACCTGACGACCCCCACGCTGCCAGTGCTCCCGCCCACTACTGTCGAGCTAATTCGAGGATCGAACCATGAAAATCGCCAGCGTCATCTCCACCGTAATCTCCAGCTTCGCCCCCTTCGCCTTCGCCACCGACGCGCAGCCCGGCTCCGACATTCCGCCGGTGGACTACCAGTACGGCATGCAACTGGACGTCAAACAGGTCCTGCATCGCACCGACAACACCGGCAAGACCGGCGTGGTCCCGACGATCATGGTCTACCAGGACAGCAAGGGCGAAGTGCACAAGATCCGCTTCCTCGAATGGGGTGGCAAAACCAGCGAACAGAGCTGAGCGCGAAACCTGAAAAAGCCGGCCCGAGCCTCTCGCGGCCGGCTTTTTCATGCCTGCTCGCCAGCACTTGTAAATGCCCTGTGGCCTGGATTAACGTCGCCGCCGGCAGTGACGCGCCCGCAGGCAGGAAGCCTTCCGAATCTCTCCCCGCCCCACGCCTTTGCTGCAGGAAGCCCAGGCTCTGCAATCGCAAGCCTGACCGTTATCGATCCGAATCAAGGAATTCGCATGTACAAGCTGATCGTTGTTGCCACCGCCCTCCTGACCCTCGGCGGCTGCGCCTCGGTGCCGAAAGGCGATCCGGCCCAGGATGCCGCGTTGAAGACCTTCCAGGTCGCGCCGGACAAGGCCGCCATCTACGTCTATCGCAACGAAAGCATGGGCGCCGCGGTGAAGATGGATGTCGCCATCGACGGCCAGGCCATCGGCCAGACCGCCGCCAAGACCTACCTGTTCAAGGAAGTGACGCCGGGCAAGCACACCATCACCTCTGAAGCGGAAAACACCGCCACGCTGGAAGTGAATACGCTGGCTGGCAAACCGACCTTCGTCTGGCAGGAAGTGAAGATGGGCGTGCTCTCCTCCCGCAGCAAACTGAATCTGGTGGACGCGGAACAGGGCAAGGCCGGGGTGAAGGAATCCGACCTGGCCATCGCCAAGTAAAAATCCGAATGACGAAAAAGGCCGCTCACGAGCGGCCTTTTTCTTGTCCGGCGAAAAGGTTCAGCGGTCGTCGTCGGGTTTGATATCGAAGCCGCTGGAGGCTTCGCTGACGATGCGGTAGCGGACGGTTTCGCCGGCCTTCACGGTGGCCAGCTCCTCGCGCAGCAGGCGACCCATGCTGCACAGGCCGCCGTCCTGCTCGTCGATGCCGATGCCGACTACGTGCTGGCCCGGGCGCAGCTGGAAGCTGACCATTTCGCCGACGCGGATGCGCGCGGCGGGCTTGCGGTCCACCGACAGCGCGACGTGGCAGCCGCCACCGATCTTGCCGAAGTCGCGGTGTACGTAGAGCGTGCCGCCGCCCTGCACCGGCTCTTGGAATGCCATCACGCGGTCGCTGGGGATTTCGGTTGGGTTTTCAGCGGGAACGGACGAACAACCGGCGAGAAACAACAGGGGCAGTGCTGCGTAGATCAATCGCATGGGTTCCCTCCACGGGCATGGGCGAA
This sequence comes from Pseudomonas sp. UBA6310, assembly GCF_002438225.1. Taxonomy (NCBI): domain Bacteria; kingdom Pseudomonadati; phylum Pseudomonadota; class Gammaproteobacteria; order Pseudomonadales; family Pseudomonadaceae; genus Pseudomonas; species Pseudomonas sp. UBA6310. The sequence continues at coordinate 9,267 of NZ_DJTK01000063.1, forward strand.
GTGCTGACGGACGTTATGACAGCATTTTGCGATCGACGGTGCCATCAGCGCAGCGGATTTGCCGATCCGGATGTTTCCGCCTGCGTGAAACCGTAGTCGCGCTCGACCCTGGCGATGCGCGCGGTGAAGGCGCTGTACCAGTCGGCCCGGCCCCGCTCGCGGGCGGCGCTGTGCTGCAGATCTTCGCGCCAGGCGCGAATCGCCGCCTCGCTTTGCCAATAGGACACGGTGATCCCCAGGCCATCCTCGCGGGCCGACTCGACGCCGAGAAAACCCGGCTGGCGTTGCGCCCGTTCGAGCATCCGCGCGGCCGTTTCGGCGTAGCCCTGGTCGCCGTCGCGGCGTTGCGAGGTGAAGATCACCGCGTAGTACGGCGGCGTGGGCGTCGCGGCGATCACGAGGCCAGCTTCGCCTCGTGGGCGGCCTGCACCGCGCAGGCGCCAACCAGGCCGGCGACCACCGGCGGCAGGCGCCCGGCCAGCGCCGCGCGCTCGGGCTGGAACAGGGTGGCGAGGAAGAACGGATGATCCTGCAGCTCGATGGCGCGCACTTCGCCGCCTTCGTCATGCCCTGACGCGCGCAGGCTGTGCGCCAGCAGCGGCTCGCGGAAGGCGGCGTCGAGGCCGTAGCGGCAGAGGTATTCCTCGGTGATTTCCAGCACGCCGTAAAGCTCGGCGATCTGCGTGCCGGACACCAGCCGCACCCGGCGCGAGGCGTCCTGCAGCGCGCAGCTGAGCGGCGCGATCAGCGGCTGCTCGGCCTGCGGCGAAAGCTCGGCGTGCTCGGCGTTCCAGCCCAGCGAATGGCGCGCATATTCGAGCAGCGCATGCTGGAAGCCGCCGCAGGTTCCGAGGAAGGGCACGTTGTTCTCGCGGGCGAAGCGGATCGCGCGCAGTGCGCCTTCGGTATCCGCGTAGGGGCTGCCGGGCACGCACCAGATGCCGTCGTAATCGCCGAGGCGCTGACCGTCGTCGATACCGTCGGTGGACAGCCAGTCGTGATCGACGCGAATGCGCAGCGCGTCGGCGGCCAGTTGCAGCGCCAGCGGGATCGCACGATGCGCGGTGATGGTGTCGCTACGCTCGCCGATCAGGGCGATCTTCACGTGGTTGGTGCTGTACATGCGCATGCCTCCTCGTCTGGGCCAGGTCCTCTGGCGTGCCGTCCGAGGGCCACTATAAGATGGCACTGACGCAACAAGTATTGGCATCCAGACAATCGAAGTGTGCACCGATGCAATATCGACTCGATCATTCCGACCTCTCCCTGGTCCTCGCGCTGGTCCGTGGACGCTCCCTGGCGCGGGCCTCGGAGATGCTCCAGGTCGACGTCTCCACGGTGTTCCGCTCGGTGCGGCGTCTGGAGGCGGCCCTGGGCATCGCGCTGTTCGAGAAGAGCCGCCGCGGCTACCTGCCGACCGGCGCCGCGCAGGCGCTGGCGGAACAGGCCGAGCGTGCCGAGCAGGCGCTGGACGCCGCGCGGGTGGCGCTGGAACAGGGTGAACAGGTGGTCAGCGGGACGGTGCGCCTGACCTGCACCGACGCCGTGCTGCACAGCCTGCTGCTGCCGGCGCTGGCGCGCTTCATGCCGAGCTATCCGGCGCTGACGCTGGAGCTGGCGACCTCCAACGAATTCGCCAACCTCAGCCGGCGCGACGCCGACATCGCCCTGCGCCTGACCAATTCGCCGCCGGAGCACTTGGTCGGGCGCTGCCTGGGCACCGTGTCCTATGCGGTCTACGGCCGCGAGGAGTATCGCCAGCCGGCCTCACGCGACCCGGCGCGGTTGCCCTGGATCGCCCCGGACGATTCGATGCCGGACCACGCCACCGTGGTCTGGCGTCGCCAGCGCTATCCCGGCGTAGTGCCCGCCTACCGTTGCAGCAGCATGCTCTCGGTGGCGCAACTCACCCAGGCAGGACTGGGCGTGGCGGCGCTGTCGGATTTTCTCGCCGGGGATTTCGACGGCCTGGTACGCCTGAGCGAGCCGCTGGGCGGATGCGACTGCGAACTCTGGCTGCTCACCCGCCCGGATTGCCGTGCCTTGCGCTCGGTGCAGACGCTGTTCGAGGAGCTGACCCGCACGGTGCGCATCGGCTCGGATTAGCCGCCCGCGTTCAGCCCTGCAGGCGCTCGACCAGCCGCGCGGCGAGTGCGGCAAGTTCCGCCGGCTCGGCCTTGTTCTGGGCATGCGCGCCCAGGCTGCTGGCGGACCAGCGCGGAATCAGGTGGAAGTGCAGGTGGTAGACGGTCTGCCCGGCGGGCGCGCCGTTGAACTGGGCGACCTGCACGCCCTCGGCCTGCAATTCGTCGATCAGCACGCCGGTGAGGCGCTGGGCGACCAGGATCAGCTTGCTCAAGGTGTCCGCGTCGATTTCCAGCAGGTTGCGCGCCGTCGCCCGTTTGGGAATCACCAGCGTATGCCCGCGCGACTGCGGGAAGGCGTCGAGGAAGGCCAGCACGTCGTAGTCCTCGTAAACCTTGTGGCAGGGCGCCTCGCCCCGAATGATCCTGGCGAAGATGTTCTGCGGATCGTAGTCGCCGTACAGGCTCATGTGCTGCTCCTGGCAGGATGGAATCCGCAGAGGCTACCGCCCGCCTCGGCCGCCGGCAAACCGCAGGGCGGTGCGCGCGGTGGCCGGGCCTTGCTAAGGTAGAACGCACACCCCGCCCATGGAGGCTCCCATGCCCGATCTTTCCGCGTTCCCGATCACCCGCAAATGGCCGGCGACCCGGCCGGACTGCCTGCAGCTTTACTCGCTACCCACGCCCAACGGGGTCAAGGTGTCGATCATGCTCGAAGAGATCGGCCTGCCCTACGAGGTACACCTGGTCAACTTCGAGAAGAACGACCAGATGACGCCGGAGTTCCTCTCCCTCAGCCCGAACAACAAGATCCCGGCGATGCTCGATCCCGACGGCCCCGGCGGCAAGCCGCTGACGCTGTTCGAATCCGGCGCCATCCTCATCTACCTGGCCGAGAAGACCGGCCAGCTGCTGCCCGCCGACCCGGCCGAACGCTACCAGGCGATCCAATGGCTGATGTTCCAGATGGGCGGCATCGGCCCGATGTTCGGCCAGCTCGGCTTCTTCACCAAGTTCGCCGGCAAGGACATCGAGGACAAGCGCCCGCGCGACCGCTACGTCGCCGAATCCCGGCGCCTGCTCGGCGTTCTCGACAAGCACCTGGAAGGTCGCCAGTGGATCATGGGCGAGGCGTACGGCATCGCCGACATCGCCACCTTCCCCTGGATACGCAACCTGATCGGCTTCTACGGCGCCGGCGAGTTGGTGGAGTTCGAAAACTTCGCCAACGTCGCCCGCGTGCTGCAAACCTTCGTAGAACGCCCGGCGGTGATCCGCGGCCTGGACATCCCCCACCGCGGCTGAACGCCCCACCGCGCCCCCGGCTTCGTAGGGTGGGCCTCGGGCAACCCACGCATCAGCGCATCGCGTGGGCTGAAGCCCACCCTACGACTGGACATTCACACTGGCGCTGAACAGGGCGTGCCCGAGGCTTCCGGGCCTTCCTCCCAGCCGCTAGCATGGGCGCCCCTCAATTCATCGAGACCGCCATGACCCTGGAAATCCGCCCCGCGCAGCCCGCCGATGCCGCGCAGATCCTTGCCTTCATCGTCGAACTGGCCGAGTACGAGCGCGCCCGTCACGAAGTGGTGGCGAGCCTGGAAGATATCCAGCGCAGCCTGTTCGCCGACGGCGCGCCGGCGCGCGCGCTGATCTGCCTGCGCGACGGCGAGCCGATCGGTTACGCGGTGTACTTCTTCAGCTATTCGACCTGGCTCGGGCGCAACGGCATCTACCTCGAAGACCTCTACGTCACCCCGCAGCAACGCGGCAGCGGCGCCGGCAAGCAGTTGCTGCGTCACCTGGCCCGCGAGGCCTGTGCCCACGACTGCGGGCGCCTGGAGTGGAGCGTGCTGGACTGGAACGAGCCGGCCATCCGCTTCTACGAATCCATCGGCGCCAGCGCGCAGGGCGAGTGGATTCGCTACCGCATGGAAGGCGACACCCTGCGCAGCTTCGCCGAAGGCGAGTGAGCCGTCATGCGCCCGTTCGGCGCGCGCGCCCCTTACAGAAGCGCTGCACGGCGCGATCTGGAAATGACACGTGATTCGCCGGCGGCCTGCCGACGTCTACGCTTCGGGTCAGGGCTGCGCGCACGCGTGCTGGCGCTTCGCCAGGCGGCTTTTAAGGTTCATTTAAGTTTGGTCGCTTAGAGTCGCTTTCGTCTTTCGCGCAGTCCGACTGCTACGGAACCCCAACCACCGCCGAGCGTCTGCAGATGTGCCAGCCGCCCGGCCGATAGAACGTTAACGAGGTCCCTATGCCCGGTAACCGCCCCACCCCAGAAGCCCTGGCTGCGATGCCGCAGGAAACCGCGGATGAATCGCTCAAGCACATCGTCGATGGCTTCCTGCGTTTCCGAAACGAGGTGTTCCCCGAACAGGAAGCGCTGTTCAAGAAGCTCGCCGGCGCCCAGCAGCCGCGCGCCATGTTCATCACCTGCGCCGACTCGCGCATCGTTCCCGAGCTGATCACCCAGAGCTCGCCCGGCGACCTCTTCGTCACCCGCAACGTCGGCAACGTGGTGCCGCCGTACGGGCAGATGAACGGCGGCGTCTCCACCGCCATCGAGTACGCGGTGCTGGCGCTGGGGGTGAAGCACATCATCATCTGCGGGCATTCGGACTGCGGCGCGATGAAGGCGGTGCTCAACCCGCAATCGCTGGAAAAGATGCCCACCGTAAAGGCCTGGCTGCGCCACGCCGAAGTGGCGAAGACGGTGGTCGAGGACAACTGCCCGCATTGCGCCGGCCAGGATTCCCTCGGCGTGCTCACCGAGGAAAACGTGGTCGCCCAGTTGCAGCACCTGGGCACCCACCCTTCCGTCGCCTCGCGCCTGGCCAGCGGCCAGTTGTTCATCCATGGCTGGGTCTACGACATCGAGACCAGCGCGATCCGCGCGTACGACGCCGAACAGGGCGCCTACCTGCCGATCGATGCCGACCATCCGCTGCCGATGGCCACGCCCAAACCGCGATATCGCCCGTCCTGACGGGCACTCTCCTTTCGGCGTCCCGCCCCGGCGGGGCGCCGAAACCCCAACGCCAGCAGCCGTAACGACTGGCCGCACAAAACGTCCCCACACACCCTGATTGCCGCCGATGCCCGTGAAAACCGGTATCCGAATCCGTTCGCGCCAAGGAATTCGCCCACGCTCTCGCGAGTCGAGGTCCGGCAAGACGGAAGCCGCCCGGCAAGCGCATGTACCCGTCGGACATGCTGCCTGGGCGACTTCCCTCTGCGCAGGGCATACGCACAACGGATCGCGGGTGAACTCCGAAGAATGTGGAGAAAGTGCATGCTCGACTCAATCAAGTCCTCCCTGCCCCGCGACGCCCTGGCGTCGGTGGTGGTGTTCCTCGTCGCCTTGCCGCTGTGCATGGGCATCGCCATCGCCTCCGGCATGGAGCCGGCCAAGGGCCTGATCACCGGGATCATCGGTGGCCTGGTGGTCGGTTTCCTCGCCGGTTCGCCGTTGCAGGTCAGCGGCCCCGCTGCCGGTCTCGCCGTACTGGTCTTCGAACTGATCCGCACCCACGGCCTGGCCGCGCTCGGCCCGGTGCTGGTGCTCGCCGGGGCGATCCAGCTGCTCGCCGGGCGCCTGCGCCTGGGCTGCTGGTTCCGCGTCACGGCGCCGGCGGTGGTCTACGGGATGCTCGCCGGCATCGGCATCCTCATCGTCCTGTCGCAGGTCCATGTGATGCTCGACGCGACGCCCAAGGCCTCCGGCCTGGACAACCTCACGGACTTCCCCGGCGCGCTGGGCGAAGCCCTGCCGGTGCTCGGCGGCGGCTTCGGCCTGGACGCCGCGCTGCTCGGCCTCGGCACCATGGCGGCGATGTTCGGCTGGGAGAAGCTGCGCCCGCAGGCACTGCGTTTCCTGCCGGGCGCGCTGATCGGCGTGGCGCTGATGACGGCGGTGAGCCTGTGGTTCGCGCTCGAGGTGAAACGCGTCGACGTGCCGGCCAACCTCGGCGACGCGATCGACTGGATCACCCCCGCGAGCCTGATGCGACTGGCCGACCCGACCCTGCTGGTCGCCGCGCTCGCCCTGGCCTTCATCGCCAGCGCCGAGACGCTGCTCTCGGCCGCCGCGGTGGACCGCATGCACAACGGCGCGCGCTCGGACTTCGACCGCGAGCTGTCGGCGCAGGGCGTCGGCAACCTGCTCTGCGGCATCGTCGGCGCGCTGCCGATGACCGGCGTGATCGTGCGCAGCTCGGCCAATGTGCAGGCCGGCGCCGTCAGCCGCCGCTCGGCGATCCTGCACGGCGCCTGGCTGCTGGCGTTCGTCCTGCTGCTGCCGGGCGTGTTGCAGAGCATCCCGATCGCCAGCCTGGCCGGAGCGCTGGTCTACACCGGGTTCAAGCTGGTCGACCTCAAGGCGGTGCGCAGCCTCGGCCGTTACGGCCGCATGCCGGTGTTGATCTACCTCGCCACCGCGCTGACCATCGTCTTCACCGACCTGCTCACCGGGGTGCTGGTCGGCTTCGGCCTGACGCTGGCCAAGCAGGCCTGGCGCAGCTCGCGGCTGAAGATCAGCCTGATCCGCCACGGCGAGCGCGACGCCGAGCTGCGCCTGGTCGGCAGCGCCACCTTCCTCAAGGTGCCGAAGCTGGCCAAGGTGCTCGAAGGCATTGCGCCAGACACCCGCCTCCACGTCCCTTTGAGCCACCTGCCGTACATCGACCACGCCTGCATGGAGTTGCTGGAAGACTGGGGGCGCGCCGCGGCCAAGAACGGCGGCGAGCTGCAGATGAATCGCCACGCGGTGAAACGCCGTCTCGAAGGCCGCCGGCAGACCACCAGCGGAGTCGGCGCCGCGCACGCGGTCGGTTGAGCCGCCTAGCCGCGGCCCTGGAAGGTCTGCAGGTAGGCGCTGGGCGATACGCCGAACGTGCGGCCGAACTGCTGGCGCAGGGATACCGCGGAGCCGAAGCCGGCCAGCCCGGCGATCGCCTCCACGGAGTGTTCGGTGCCTTCGAGCAGGCGCTGGCTGAGCGCCAGGCGTTCGGCCAGCAGCCAGTCGCCCAGGGTGCTGCCGGTGAGCTGGCGGAAATGCCGGCTGAAGCTGCGCCGGCTCATCGCGGCCTGCTCGGCGAGGCTGTCCAGCGTGTGCGGCCGATGCAGGCAGGTGCGCACGTCGTCGAGCAGGCCGCCCAGGCGGTTGTCCCGCGAGGTGGCTGGCAACGGCTGTTCGATGAACTGCGCCTGGCCGCCCTGGCGATGCGGCGCCACCACCAGACGCCGCGCCACCCGGTTGGCCACCTCCGCGCCCCAGTCCTTGCGCAGCAGGTGCAGGCAGCAATCGAGCCCCGCGGCGGTGCCGGCAGAGGTCAGCAGATCGCCGTCCTCCAGGTAGAGCTTCTCGGCATCCACCTTCACCGCCGGGAAACGCGCGGCGAAATCCTCGACCCATCCCCAGTGCGTCGTAGCGCGACGCCCGTCGAGCAGGCCGGCGGCGGCGAGCACATAGGCGCCCAGGCACAGACCGACGATCAGCGCGCCGCGCCGGTGGGCGGCGATCAGCGCGTCCAGCAGCGCCTGCGGCGGCCGCTCGTCCGGGTCGCGCCAGCTCGGCACGATGATCGTCCGCGCCTCAGCCAATGCCTCCAGGCCATGGGCGACAGCGATGTCGAAACCGGCGGTGGTGCTCAACCGGCCGCCTTCCGCGGCGCAGACGAGCAGCTCGTAGGAGCCGTCCGCCGGAGGCGTTTCACCGAACACCAGGCAGGGAACGGACAGGTGGAACGGACTGATCTGGTCGAACGCGACCACCACGATGCGGTGCGGCTGCATGCAGGAACCCTGGGCGGAATTTGGCCCGATTCTATCGAAAGTCGTCGCCCGGGCCACTCACAACAGGCCTTCCACGCCGACGACACTGGCGCCCTCACACACAGAGGAGTGCCCCGCATGAGCGCATCACCGAAACGCGCACTGATCGTCATCGACGTGCAGAACGAATACATTACCGGCAACCTGCGCATCGAATACCCCGATGTCGGGCTGTCGCTGCCGAATATCGCCCGCGCCATGGACGCCGCCCGGGCCACCGGCATCCCCGTGGTGGTGATCCAGCATCTCGAAGCGCCTGACTCGCCGCTGTTCGCCCGCGGCGGCGAGATGGCCGAGCTGCATCCGGACATCGCCCGCCGCCCCCGCGACCATCACGTGGAAAAGAACCAGGCCAGCGCCCTGACCGGCACCGACCTCGCCGCCTGGCTGCGCGACCGGCAGATCGACACGCTGACGGTGATCGGCTACATGACCCACAACTGCGACCTGGCGACCACGCTGGAAGCTCACCACCTGGGCTGGAACGTCGAGCTGCTGCATGACGCCAGCGGCTCGCTGCCCTACAGCAACGCCTGCGGCAGCGTCAGCGCCGAGGAGATTCACCGGGTGATGACGGTGGTGATGCACAGCAGCTTCGCCGCTGTGGCGAGCACGGCGCAATGGCTGGAAGCGCTGGAAAACGGCACGGCCCTGGAGCCCGGCGACATCCCAAGCTCGAACCAGCGGGCCATCGCCGAGCGCCAGTGACTCCGCAATAAACCGAGGCGCCGACCTCGCGCCTGCCCGAGGCCGACGCGCCTCACGATTGAATCCCTTCCCAACCGGTGGTCGGATCGACGATCCGGCGGCCGGCGATCCGGCGACCGGCGACCGGCGACCGGCGATCCGGTGGCCGGCACTCCGGCGGCCCACCGGCGCTTCACGGCGCCCGCGAACCGACCCGAACACCTCACTCCTGACCTGGAGCCCGCCTCCGAAACCCCGGGTGAAACTTGTTCAACCCTGCGGCGTCAATGTTCGTATTCAATTATGGAGTGTTCGATTTCTTCGCTTTGACAGACCAAAGGTTTAAAATTAAGTTTCATTTACGAAAAACTCCGAACCCGGTTTGAGGTCGGAAAACAACTACAACAATCGTCAGAGGCTCCCTCGCATGAGTACTCCAACCGTTCCGCTTCCGACCCTCAAGGGTCAATGCATCGCCGAATTCCTCGGCACCGCCCTCTTCATCTTCTTCGGTACCGGCTGCGTAGCCGCGCTCAAACTGGGCGGCGCGAGCCTTGGCCTGTGGGAAATCAGCATCATCTGGGGGGTCGGCGTGAGCATGGCGGTGTACCTCACCGCGGGCGTTTCCGGCGCGCACCTGAGCCCGGCGGTGACGATCGCGCTCTGGCTGTTTGGCGGTTTCGAGCGCTACAAGGTGCCGGCCTACATCGTCGCCCAGGTCGCCGGCGCGTTCTGCGGCGCGGCGCTGGTCTACGGCCTGTACAGCAGCCTGTTTTTCGATTTCGAACAAGCGCACAACATGGTTCGCGGCAGCGTCGACAGTCTGCAGCTGGCCTCGGTGTTCTCCACCTACCCGCACCCCTCGCTGTCCGTCGGCCAGGCATTCCTCGTCGAGATGGTGATCACCGCGATCCTTCTGGCGATGATCATGGCGCTCACCGATGACGGCAACGGCCTGCCCCGTGGACCGCTGGCGCCGCTGCTGATCGGCCTGCTGATTGCCGTGATCGGTGCCTCGATGGGCCCGCTGACCGGCTTCGCGATGAACCCCGCGCGCGATTTCGGACCCAAGCTGATGACCTACTTCGCCGGCTGGGGCTCCGTGGCCTTCACCGGCAACCGCGACATCCCCTACTTCCTGGTCCCGATCTTCGCCCCGATACTGGGCGCCTGCCTGGGCGCCGCCGCCTACAAGGCGCTGATCTGCAAGCACCTGCCCGTAGGTACGGGAGCCTGCAACACAGCCGAGGATGCCACCTGGGAAACCGGCGAAAACAACCAGAAAGATGCCCGAGCATCCGAAGCCCGCTAAGGAAGACTTGCCATGAGCGATCAGAACAAGCAGTACATCGTTGCCCTCGACCAGGGCACCACCAGCTCGCGCGCCATCGTGCTGGACCGCAATGCCAACGTGATCACCGTTGCCCAGCGCGAGTTCGCGCAGATCTATCCGCAGCCGAGCTGGGTCGAGCATGACCCGATGGAAATCTGGGCCACGCAGAGTGGCGTGTTCGTCGAAGCCCTGGCCCAGGCCGGCATCAGCAACGAACAGGTCGCCGCGATCGGCATCACCAACCAGCGCGAAACCACCATCGTCTGGGACAAGCTCACCGGCCGGCCGATCTACAACGCCATCGTCTGGCAGAGCCGCCAAAGCACCTCGATCTGCGACCAGCTCAAGCGCGACGGCATGCTCGATCACATTCGCACGACCACCGGCCTGGTGATCGACCCCTATTTCTCCGGCACCAAGATCAAGTGGATCCTCGACCACGTCGAAGGCAGCCGCGAGCGCGCACGGCGTGGCGAACTGCTGTTCGGCACCGTGGATTCCTGGCTGATCTGGAAGATGACCCAGGGCAAGGCCCACGTCACCGACTACACCAACGCCTCGCGCACCCTGCTGTTCGACATCCACAAGCGCGACTGGGACCCGGTGATGCTCGAAGCCCTCGACATCCCGCGCGAAATGCTCCCCGAGGTGCGCTCGTCCTCCGAGGTCTACGGCCACGCCTACCTGGGCTCCGGCCAGAGCACCGGGATTCCCATCGCCGGGATCGCCGGCGACCAGCAGGCGGCGCTATTCGGCCAGATGTGCGTCGAGCCGGGCCAGGCGAAGAACACCTACGGCACCGGCTGCTTCCTGCTGATGAACACCGGCGAGAAGGCCGTGCAGTCGCAGCACGGCCTGCTCACCACCATCGCCTGCGGCCCGCGCGGCGAAGTGAACTACGCGCTGGAAGGCGCGATCTTCAACGGCGGCTCCACCGTGCAGTGGCTGCGCGACGAGCTGAAGGTGATCAACGACTCGCTGGACTCCGAGTACTTCGCCACCAAGGTGCAGGACAGCAACGGCGTCTACCTGGTGCCGGCGTTCACCGGTCTCGGTGCGCCGTACTGGGACCCGTATGCACGTGGCGCGCTGTTCGGCCTGACCCGCGGCGTGAAGGTCGACCACCTGATCCGCGCGGCCCTGGAATCCATCGCCTACCAGACCCGCGACGTGCTCGACGCGATGCAGCAGGACGCCGGCGAACGCCTGCGCTCGCTGCGCGTGGACGGCGGCGCGGTGGCCAACAACTTCCTCATGCAGTTCCAGGCCGACCTGCTTGGCACGCCGGTGGAACGCCCGGAAATGAAGGAAACCACCGCCCTCGGCGCCGCCTACCTGGCCGGCCTGGCGACCGGTTTCTGGAGCGGTCTGGACGAGCTCAAGCGCAAGGCGACCATCGAGCGCGTGTTCGAGCCGGCCTGTGACGAAGCCAAGCGCGAAGCCCTCTACAAGGGCTGGAAGCGCGCCGTGGATCGCACCCGCGGCTGGGCCGAAGAATGATCGCCTAACGCAACGAAGAAGCCCGGCGCGGAAGTCCTTCCCGCCGGGCTTTTTCATGGGTGTCGAGAATTTGCTGTCCATACCGGTGGCGCGCGCCTTCCCATCGGCGCCAGGGCGGTTTTCCTCGAACAATCTTTAATCGCGCGGCGGACTGCGGCATGCTTCGGGCCACACCAGAATAAGGAAGTCGCAATGAGCTTGGCCCCCCGCCAGCAGAACATTCTCGAATTGGTACGAGAGCGCGGTTACGTCAGCATCGAGGAGCTGGCTCAACACTTCGCCGTCACCCCCCAGACCATCCGCCGGGACATCAACCAGCTCGCCGAAGTCGGCCTGCTGCGCCGCTACCACGGCGGCGCGGCGCACGATTCCAGCGTCGAGAACACCGCCTACAGCATGCGTGCCAGCCAGATGCGCGACGAAAAACGCCGCATCGCCGAAGCCATGGCCACACACGTGCCGGACCAGGCGTCGCTGTTCATCAACATCGGCACCACCACCGAAGCCATCGCCCATGCCCTGCTCAATCACCACGGGCTGAAGATCATCACCAACAATCTGCACGTGGCGAACATCCTCAGCGCCAAGGACGACTTCGACGTGCTCATCGCCGGCGGCACCGTGCGCAGCGACGGTGGCGTGGTCGGCCAGGCCACCGCGGACTTCATGAAACAGTTCAAGGTCGACTACGCGCTGATCGGCATCAGCGGCATCGACGAGGACGGCACCCTGCTCGACTTCGACTTCCAGGAAGTGCGCGTCTCCCAGGCGATCATCGACAACGCGCGCAAGGTCTACCTCGCCGCCGACTCCAGCAAGTTCGGCCGCAGCGCCATGACCCGCCTCGGCTCGCTGGAACAGATCGACAGCCTGTTCACCGAAGCCCGCCCCGAAGAGCCGTTCGCGCAACTGCTGGCGGCGAACAAGGTCAAGGTCGTCATCGCCGAGTAATCGCCTGAGGACCGGGCGCCCCTGATCACCTCGTCGTAGGGTGGGTCAGGCGCACACCGCTGCCGCTGCCTGACACCGCCCGCCACGCGCCGTAACCCACCGGACACGCTGCCGCCGAACACCGCTGGTGGGTTGCGCGGATAAACCTCGAGCCAGGCGAAAAAACGGAGCGCCGCTCTACCCACCCTACGGTCCTGAGCACCGGGCGACCCTGCTCACCTCGTCGTAGGGTGGGTTAGGCGCCCACCGCTGCCGCTGCCTGACACCGCCCGCCACGCGCCGTAACCCACCGGACACGCTGCCGCCGAACACCGCTGGTGGGTTGCGCGGATAAACCTCGAGCCAGGCGCAAAAACGGAGCGCCGCTCTACCCACCTTACGTCACGCCGCGTATCTCGAAACGAAAACCCATCACAACTCAAAAGTTCGTATCGATTCGATTATTTTCTTTTATCGACGAAATGAACATTTCATCCCTATGAGATGGAATTCTTTTTCGCTACGATGTTCGTATTCGAATATACGCGTTCGTTTTCGAGGAGATGACCATGACCGACTCCACCCGCCCGCTCGCCGAGGTTTATGACGTTGCCGTGATCGGCGGCGGTATCAATGGGGTCGGCATCGCCGCCGACGCCTCCGGCCGTGGGCTCTCGGTCTTCCTGTGCGAACGCGACGACCTCGCCAGCCACACTTCCTCGGCCAGCAGCAAGCTGATCCACGGAGGGCTGCGCTACCTCGAACATTACGAATTCCGCCTGGTGCGCGAAGCCCTGGCCGAGCGCGAAGTGCTGCTGGCCAAGGCGCCGCACATCGTCAAGCCGATGCGCTTCGTCCTGCCGCACCGCCCGCACTTGCGTCCGGCCTGGATGATCCGCGCCGGCCTGTTCCTCTATGACAACCTTGGCAAGCGGGAAAAACTGCCGGCCTCGCGCGGCCTGCGTTTCGATGCGGACAGCGCGCTGAAGCCGGAAATCAAGCGCGGTTTCGAATACTCCGATTGCTGGGTGGACGACGCGCGCCTGGTGGTGCTCAACGCCATCGCCGCCCGCGAGAACGGCGCGCACATCCATACCCGCACGCAGTGCCTGAGCGCCCAGCGCAGCAACGGTCTGTGGGACGTCGAGCTGCAGCGCGAGGACGGCAGCCGCTTCTCGATCCGCGCACGCGCGCTGGTCAACGCCGCCGGTCCGTGGGTCGCCAAGTTCATCGGCGAGAACCTCAAGCAGCGCTCGCCCTACGGCATCCGTTTGATCCAGGGCAGCCACGTGATCGTGCCGAAGCTCTACGAGGGCGAGCAGGCGTTCATCATGCAGAACGAGGACCGCCGCATCGTCTTCGCCATCCCCTACCTGGGCCGCTACACGATGATCGGCACCACCGACCGCGAATACACCGGCGACCCGGCCAAGGTGCGCATCAGCGACGAGGAAATCGACTACGTGCTCGGCGTCGCCAACGCGCACTTCCGCAAGCAGCTGACCCCGGCCGACGTGCTGCACACCTTCGCCGGCGTGCGCCCGCTGTGCGACGACGAGTCGGACAATCCGTCCGCCGTGACCCGCGATTACACCCTGTCGCTGGCTGCCGAGGCGCACAAGGCGCCACTGCTGTCGGTGTTCGGCGGCAAGCTGACCACCTACCGCAAGCTGGCCGAATCGGCGATGGCGCAGCTCAAGCCGTACTTCCCGAACATGGGCCCAAGCTGGACCGCCAGTGCCACGCTGCCCGGCGGCGAGAACATGAGCACCCCGCAAGCGCTGGCCAAGCAGCTGCAGGCCAAGATCAGCGGCGTCTCCCCGGCCCTGGCGCAACGCTGGTCGCAGACCTACGGCGAGCGCGTGTGGAAGATGCTCGGCGATGCGCGCAGCGTGACCGACCTCGGCACCGACCTCGGCCGCGAGCTGTTCACCCGCGAGGTGGATTACCTGCGCCGCGAGGAGTGGGCGACCCAGGTGGACGACATCCTCTGGCGCCGCACCAAACTCGGCCTGGCCTTTTTCCCGGAGGAAAAAGCCAACCTCGAGCGTTACCTCGCCACTGCCTCGGTCGAAGCCTCCGCGCCGGCACCGCTCGCGACCCGCGACAGCGACGCCGCCTGAACCGTAGGGTGCGCCATGCGCACCGCGAGCGGCCGGACGGGCATTCGTCGGTGCGCACGGCGCACCCTACGGCAGGAGCACAACCCCTCTCGCCACTGATAAAGCGCCTGCTCTGCA
>NZ_DJTK01000078.1:0-9737 GCF_002438225.1 Pseudomonas sp. UBA6310
GTCCGCGATGATTGCGGGCGCACTTGCCGAGCGCGGCTTTATGGCGTCGGCGACGCCGCGGGCATAGCCGGTGCCGCGGCCGCTGCGGAACGCGGGACGCTGGGGGGTCTCGAATGTGCAGGCGAGCTGGGCGCGGCGGCCGGGTCGCTCGACCCGGCGCTGGGCCAGGCGCAGCGGCGCCACGCCCGCGCCGCAGGTTTCGGCCATGCGATGGCGCGCCTGATGGCGCTGCGCGAGGGCCATGTGCAAGGCATCGCGGCCGACACTATCATCTGCCGCTGCGAAGACGTCACCCGTGGCGAAATAGACGCCGCCTGCGACGCCGGCGCGCGTGACGTCAACCAGCTCAAGGCCTGGACGCGCTGCGGCATGGGCCCGTGCCAGGGCCGCACCTGCGGCGACGTCGCCGCCGAACTGCTGGCGACCCGGCTGGACGTGCCGCGTGAGGCCGTCGGCATCTTCTCCGCGCGCACGCCGTTGCGGCCGATGACCGTCGGCGCGCTGACCGGCGCGTTCGTCTACGCCGACATTCCGATCCCCAAGGCGGCGCCGCTGTGATGACTTCCTCGAACATTTCCCAGGGCTTCGACGTCTGCGTGGTCGGCGGCGGCGTGATGGGCTGCACCACCGCGCTGTTCCTCGCCCGCGCCGGCATGCGCGTGGTGCTGGTGGAGCGCGACGCGCTGTGCCGCAGCGCCTCCGGGGTGAATGCCGGAACCCTGACCCTGCACATGACCCGCGCCGCGCTGGTGCCTTACGCGATCCAGGCGTGGAGCATGTGGATGCACCCCGAAACCTGGCTCGGCCAGGGCGTGCTGGCCACCCCCGCGCCGGGCCTGTCGCTGGCCTTCACCGACAACGAGCGGGAGATTCTCGCCGCCCGCGCCGCGGCCCGCCGCGAATACGGCGCGCAGATCGACCTGCTCGATCCAGCCGCCGCCTGCGCCATCGAGCCCGGCCTCAATCCGGCCGTGCTGGAGGCCGCGCACTGCACCACTGACGGCTTCGCCAGCGCCTACCTGACCGGCCGCGCCTACCACACCGCGCTCAGCGCCGCCGGCGTGCGCATCGTCGAGCAGACGCCGGTGACGCGCGTCCAGCGCCTCGCCGGCGGCTACCGCGTGCACGGCCTGGACGGCGCCGTGAGCTTCGACGCCACGCGCCTGGTGCTGGCGGGCGGCGTCTGGCTGGAGCCGCTGCTGGCGCTGCTCGACGTACACATCCCGGTGAAGACCCTGATCAACCAGCTGATCGTCACCGAGCGCATGCCGCCGGTGATGCGCACGGTGCTGAGCATCGCCAGCGGGCTGCTCTCGATGAAGCAGTTCGCCAACGGCAGCGTGCTCATCGGTGGCGGCTGGCAGGGCCTCGGCGACCGCGAGCGCGGCGGCGTGGAGACCATTCCGGCGAACCTGATCGGCAACCTGCGCCTGGCCCAGCACGTCATCCCGGCGCTCGCCGACGCTCGCGTGGCGCGCATCTGGCTGGGCCTGGAATCGGAAACCGCTGACGCCATGCCGATGCTCGGCGCGTTGCCCGGGCTCGACGAGGCCTACGTCATCGGCTGCGTGCATTCCGGCTACACCAGCGGCCCCTACATGGGCAAGTTGCTGGCCCAGCGCATCCTCGGCGAGACGCCGGAAATGCCCCTTTTCGATCCGGCCCGGCTGCTTGCAACGCCGGGCGTTCCCGCACAGACCCACTGAGACGATGCGCATGAGCCCACTCCAGCCACATCCCTTCCACGGCATCTACGCGGCCACGCTGTGCCCGATGGACAACGACGGACGCCTGCTCGACGAAGACAGCCTGGCGCGGCACATGGGCGAGATCGCCCGGGTCGACGGCATCCGCGGGCTGCTGATCAACGGTCACGCCGGGGAGAACTTCGCCCTCTCGCGCAAGGACAAGCGCCGCGTGGTGGAGATCGCCCGCGCGGTCTGCCCGGCCGACTCGATCATCGTCGCCGGGGTCAACTCCGAGGACAGCTACGACGCCCAGGCCCAGGCCGACGATGCCAAACAGGCTGGCGCCGATTCGATCCTGCTGTTCCCGCCGTACTCCTGGACGCTGTCCACCGACCTCGCCACGGTGGTCAATCACCACCGCATCGCCAATGCCAACGCGCAGTTGCCGCTGATGCTCTACCAGGCCGGCGTGGGCACCGGCGGCATGGCCTACACCGCGCAGATCCTCGCCGCGCTGGTGGCGCTGCCGGAGGTGGTGGCGGTGAAGGAGGGCAGCTGGGAAACCGCCGCCTACGACGCCAACCGCCGGCTGGTGAAGGAGGTCGCGCCGCACGTGGCGGTGATGGCCTCGGGTGACGAGCACCTGTTCACCTGTTTCGCCCTCGGCACCGAAGGCAGCCTGGTCAGCCTCGCGGCCGTGGTTCCCGAACTGGTCGTCGCGCTCTACCGCGCGGTGGCGGCGAAGGACCTCGGCGAGGCGCAGCGCCTGCACGAACACGTCTATCCGCTGGCCAGGGCGATCTACGGCACCGCCCCCGGCACCCACGCCAACGCGCGTCTCAAGGCCTGCCTGCACATGCTCGGGCACTTCCCCAGCGCGGCCATGCGCCCGCCGGTGCCGCTGATCGACAGCCTCCAGTACCAGCGCCTGCAAGCTGCCCTCGAGCATGCCCGCGCCTTCGCCAACAACGCCCAAGCAGACCGGAGTGAAGCATGTCTCTGACCCTTATCCGTGGTGGCCGCATCGTCACCGCCGTCGACGACTACACGGCCGACATCCTGGTGGACGGCGAGCAGATCGTCGCCATCGGCCGCCAGTTGCCGGCCGGCAGCGACACGCGGGTGATCGACGCGGCCGGCATGCTGGTGTTCCCCGGTGGCGTGGACTGCCACACGCACATGGAAAACACCTTCGGCCCCTCGGTGACCGCCGACAACTTCGCATCCGGCACGCGTTCGGCGGCCCACGGCGGCACCACCACGATCATCGACTTCGCCCTGCAGATTCCCGGCACAAGCCCGCTGCAGGCGATCGAGCGCGCGCAGTCCAAGGCCGCCTCCACCGCCAGCATCGACTACGGTTTCCACGTTATCGTCACCCAGGTCGACGAGCAGGTACTGGCCGACATGCGCCATGCCATCCGTCACGAGGGGGTGTCGAGCTTCAAGATGTTCATGGCCTATCCCGGCACCGTGATGTCCGACGACGCGGCGATCTTCCAGGCCATGCGCATGGTCGGCCAGCACGGCGGGATGATCGCCCTGCACGCGGAAAACGGCACCGTGGTCGACCTGCTGATCCGCGAGGCGCTGGCCCAGGGGCACACGTCGCCACGCCACCACGCGCTGACCCGTCCGGCGATCCTCGAAGGCGAGGCGACCCATCGCGGCATCAAGCTCGCCGAACTGGCCGAGGCGCCGGTGTACTTCGTTCACCTGTCGGCCAAGGAGGCACTCAAGCACGTCGTCGAGGCCCGCGACCTGGGCATCCCGGTGTTCGCCGAGACCTGCCCGCACTACCTGTTCTTCGACGACTCGGCCTATGCCGCGAGCGACGCCGAGGACACCTACGAACACGCACGCTTCGTCATGAGCCCGCCGCTGCGCTCGAAGGATTCGCAGAACGCGCTGTGGACCGCGCTGAAGACCGACGACCTGCAACTGGTCTCCACCGACCACTGCCCGTACTGCCTGAAGGAAGGGCATCTGGGCAAGGTCAACCAGAAGCCGCTGGGCCGCGACGATTTCTCCAGGATCCCCAACGGCGTGCCGGGTGTGGAAACGCGCATGACCGTGGTCTACGACGGCGGCGTGCGCAATGGACGGATCTCGCTCAATCGCTTCGTCGAGCTGATGTCCACCGCGCCGGCCAAGCTCTTCGGGCTGTTCCCGCGCAAGGGCACCATCGCCGTCGGCAGCGACGCCGACATCGTCATCTTCGACCCCAACGAGGCGCACACCATCAGCGCCGCCACCCAGCACAGCGACTGCGACTTCACCCTGTTCGAGGGCCACCACGTGCACGGCAAGGTGAAGAAGGTGCTGCTGCGCGGCGAGCTGCTGGTCGACGACGGCCAGTGGGTCGGCAAGACCGGCCAGGGTCGCTACGTCCCGCGCGGCGAACTGGGCAAATACTGGTAAGGGGGAGGCCGCGATGCCGATCTACGAGTACCGCTGCGAACGCTGCGGCCTCTTCGAGGAGCGCCGCGCGGTGGCCGACCGCGACGCCGAGGCGCGCTGCGCGCACTGCCAGGGGCCGGCGACGCGCCAGGTGAATTTCCTGCCGACGCTGCTCACCCATCGCGCCGAACGCACCGAGCGGCCGGCACCGCCCGCCCGGCATCCGTCGGGATGCGGGTGCGGGGGGCATTAGCGGATTGTCAGGGGAGCACCACTTCGCCGCCTGGAGCGCCGATCAGATTTAGAACGGGTGCGGCGTACGCGCCACTGCCGGTCAGGCGCAGCGTTGCACGTCGTCGCGGGCCTTTGCCTGGCTGATGGAAAGCTCGTCCGGCAGTGCCACGGCATTCTTCGCGGCCAGTACCTCGGCCATCACGCTAACGGCGATCTCCGGTGGCGTCTTGCTGCCGATGTACAGGCCGATCGGCCCGCGCAAGCGTCGCAGCGATTGCTCGGTCTCGCCGAAGTGCTCGATCAGGCGCCGCCGCCGCTCCTGGCTGTTGCGCCGCGAGCCGATGGCGCCGATGTAGAACGCCGGCCCCTGCAGGGCCTCAAGCAGCGCCAGGTCGTCCAGCCTGGGGTCGTGGGTGAGGGCGATGATGCAACTGCGCACGTCGGCGGCGAACGTCCGGACCACGTCGTCCGGCATGGCGCGGATACGCTCCACGCCAGGCACGCTCCAGCCCTCGAGGTGCTGCGGGCGTGAATCGCAGAGGGTCACCTGAAAGCCGTTGAACTGCGCCATCACGGCCAGGTACTCGGCCAGCGCGCCGGCACCGATCAGCAGCATGCGATAGCCCGGCCCCAGGGTGCTGCTCATGCTTTGGCCATCGAAGCTGAACTGCTCGGGCGTCGCGGTGTTTTCCAGGCTGACCTGCCCGGTGCTCAGGTCAAGCTGGCGACGCACCAGCTGGCCCGCCTCCAGCCGGGCGAGCAGCTCCTCGAGGGGTTCGACGGCCGGCATGAACTCCATCACCAGTTCCAGCGTGCCGCCGCACGGCAGGCCGAAACGATGCGCCTCGTCGGCGCTGACGCCGTAGCGAACCCGTTCGGGTAACTGCTGCGGCAACCCCGCCGCGCCGTTGGCCGTGGTGTAGCGCTGGATCAGGTCGTCTTCGATGCAGCCGCCGGACACGCTGCCCACCACGCGCCCGTCGTTGCGCAGTGCCATCATCGAGCCCACCGGCCGCGGCGAGGAACCCCAGGTGCGGGCGACGGTGACCAGCACCACGCGCTCGCCCGCGCGCAACCAGTCGCGGGCGGTGCGCAGCACCAACAGATCGATACTTTCCATCGGGCCTCCGCCGTTCAGCGCATGTGCAGAACGATCGGCGTGGGGCTGGCCGGATCGGTGTGCGCGCGCAGCTTGGCCACGGCTTGCGGGTCGACCTTGCCGCCCCGGTTGCCCCAGGTGGTGCGCACGAACGACAGCACGTCGGCGATCTGCTGATCCGACAGTTGCCCGCGCAACGCCGGCATCCGATACGCGTCCGGCACGCCGGCGCTGACTACCCGCAGCGAGCCGTTGAGGCTGATGTTGATGGCCGAATCCGGCGCCGTGGTCAGCGCCGACGTCGCGCCTGCCAGCGGCGGTATCCAGGGTGCCTGTCCCTTGCCGTCCTGGCCGTGACAGGCGGCGCACTGCGTCAAGTACAGGTGCCCGCCGGGGCTGGAAAAGGCCGAGGCGTCCGCGACTTCGTACTGCCAGGGTTGCCCGTCGCGCTGCGGGTCGCCCGGCAGGGATTTGAGGTAATGGGCGATGGCGGCGAGGTCGTCGTCACCCAGGTACTGCGTGGAGTTGTTGAACGCCTCGGTCATCGAGCCGAACACCACGGCATGCGCGTTGCGCCCGGTTTTCAGGAACTGCGCGATATCCGCCTCGCTCCAGCGTCCCAGCCCGGTATTGGGGTCGTTGCGCAGGCTGGGGGCGTACCAGCCATCCAGCAGCGCGCCGGCCAGGTACTGCTCGCCGGATTCGCTCAGGGCCTTCTCGTTGAAGGCCAGGCCGCGCGGGGTATGGCAGCTGCCGCAGTGGCCGGCGCCCTGGACCAGGTAGGCGCCGCGGTTCCATTGCGCGTTCTGCCCGGGCTGTTCGGCAAAGCTGCCGGGCTCGGTGAATACCTGGTTCCACAACGCGATGGGCCAGCGCATGTTCAGCGGCCAGGGAATCTCGCTGGGCTTGTTCACCTGCGCCACCGGGGCGACGCCGTGCATGAAGAAGGCGTAGAGCGCACGCACATCGTCATCGCTGAGCTTGGAGTACGACGGATACGGCATGGCCGGATACAGGCGGCGACCCTCCGGGGCCACGCCATGGCGCACCGCGCGGTCGAAGTCGGCCAGGCTGTAGCCACCGATGCCGGTCGCACCGTCCGGGGTGATGTTGGTGGCGTAGATGGCCCCCAGGGGCGTGGCCATTTTCAGACCGCCAGCGAAGGGCGCCGCGTCCGGCAGGCTGTGGCACGCCACGCAGTCACTGGCGCGCGCCACGTACTCGCCGCGCTGGATGAGCGCGGCGTCCGGCGTGTCGCTTCGGGCGTCGGCGAGCGTCGAGGTCGGCACGCGCGTGCCGTACCAGACCAGCAGCGCCAGCAGAACCAGGCCGGCCAGGACGACTGCGCCGGCGATTTTGGTGTAGGGCCGTGTGCTCATGGGCAGGTCTTTCCGTCAGGCGGGTTGGCTGAAGGTGTAGCTCGAGAAGGGCATGCTGCGAATGCGCTGGCCGGTCAGCCGCGCCACCGCATTGGCCACCGCGGGCGCCACGGCCGGCAATGGCGGTTCGCCGATCCCGCCCATCTTGGCGCCGCTTTCGATCACCTTGACGTGCACCCGCGCCATGCGCGCGGGCGGCAGGATCGGGTACAGATCGAAATTGCGTCCGCGTGGCTTGCCGTCGACGTACACCGCTTCCTCCACCAGGGCCTGGGACAAGCCCAGCGACACCGCCCCATTCACCTGCGCCTCGACGATGGCCGGGTTGACGATGCTGCCCGGATCGATGGCCTGCCAGATGTCATGCACCTTCACCTGCCCGTTCTCGATGGACACTTCGGCGACCACCGCCGTTTCCGTGCCGAACGGCGAGGCCATGGCCACGCCCCGCGCGCGCCGCGAGCCATCCTCGGCGGTGAAGGGGCCGCGCTTCCAGCCGCCGGACAGCTCGCCGACGCTCTGCAGCAAGTGGGTCAGGCGCGGGTTGTCTCGCAGCAGGTGCAGGCGCAGCTCGAACGGGTCCTGCCCGCCCTTGTCGGCGAGTTCATCGAGGAACGCCTCGTAGAAGAAGTCGTTGAGCGAATTGCCCACCGAGCGCCAGTAGCCGAGCACCACCGGGCCTTTGACATAGTTCTGCGCGATGCGCCGGTGCGGGATCGCATAGGACTTGCCAGCCAGGCCTTCGAGCGCCGTCGGGTCGGGCTGGTCGCCCGGTTTGCCGGCGAGCGACTCGGTCGGCCCCTCCGTGGCGCTGACCGCCTCCAGTGCGACGGGCAGGCCCTTGTCGTCCAGCGCGGCACGGAATTTCACCACGGCCATGGGCCGCAACGCGTCACGCAGGAACTCTTCCTCGCGGCTCCAGATCAGCTTGATCGGCCGGCCGACCGCCTTGGCCAGCTCGATGGCCTGCGGGTACGGGTTGGCGGTCTCGTAGAGAAAGTGCCGGCCGAAGAAACCGCCCAGCAACGGGCTATGCAGATTGATCCTGGAGGGGTCGATGGCGGCGCATTTGGCGATATCGGCCAGGAACATGTCCTGCGCCTGGTTGGGCAGCCAGATGTCCAGCGTGCCGTCCGGGTTGAAGCGGGCCAGCGCCGACGGTGGCTCGAGTTGCGCGTGATTGAGGTACTGGTTGTGGTAGGTGGCCTCGACCTTGGTGGCCGCCTTGGCCAGGGTGCCGGCGAAGTCGCCTTGCTTCTCGGCTTCACGTCCCGGACCGGGTTCGTTGGCCAGGCGCTCACGGTAGGCCACGGTGGAGAAGTCCGCCGGCATCACCCGCCCGCTCGCATCGGTGGCGGCCTCCTGCCAGTCCACCTGGATGGCTTCGACCGCGCGCTTGGCGTGCCACCAGCGCTCGGCGACCACCGCCACGGCGCCGGGCAGGCGATGGACCGAATGCACACCCTTCATCGCCTTGACCTGCGCCTCGTTGCGCAGCTCACCCACCGTCATTCCCAGGCGCGGCGCGTGCTGCACCGCGGCGTGCAGCATGCCGTCCACCTGCATGTCGATGGAGTACAGGGCCTTGCCGGTGGATTTGTCGTAGGCGTCCAGGCGGCGCACCGGCTTGCCGATCCAGCGGAACTGGGCGGGATCGCGCAGGGTGACGCTGTCGACATCCGGCACGGGCAGGTCGAGGGCATCCGCAGCCAGCTCGCCATAGGTCAGCGAGCGCCCCGAAGCCGGGTGCAGCACGCGGCCGGGCTCGGTGGTCAACGCCGCCACGGGGACGTTCAGCCGCGCGCTGGCGGCCTGCAACAGCATGGCCCGCGCCAGCGCGCCGAGGCGGCGCATGGTCGGGTAGCTCATGCGCACCGACATGCTGCCGCCGGTGATGCGCATGCCATTCTCCATCACCACGTAGGCCTCGCCGGGCGGCGCGCTCTCGACCAGGAAGGTCGAGGGATCGGCGTCCAGCTCCTCGCCGACGATCTGCGCCATGGCGGTGTAGGTGCCCTGTCCGCCTTCGATGAAGGGGCACAGAAGCCGAATGGTGCTGTCCGGGCGTATCTCCAGGAAGGCGCCCACCTGGGTGCCGGCCGCCTTGCTTTCCGCGGCCATCGCCTGCATCCGCGCAGACCCCGAAGGCAGCGCGAAACCCAGCACCAGGGCGCCCGTTACCGTGCCCGAGGCCATCAGGAAACGCCGGCGGGAAAGGTTGATGGGTTCACCCAGCGCCGAAACATCGCTCTCGATACGGGCACTCATCAGGCGTTCCCCCCGGCAGGCGCGGCGGGCGTGGCCAGGTTGGCGGCCAGATCGTGAACGGCGGCCTGGATGGCGTTGTAGGTGCCGCAGCGGCACAGGTTCACCATCGCAGCGGCGATCTGCCCGTCATCGGGCTTGGGGTTGTTCTTCAGCAGGGCGGTGGCGGCGACCACCTGGCCGGACTGGCAGTAGCCGCACTGGGCCACCTGGTGCTCGACCCAGACGGCGACCACGCGCTTGCCCACTTCGTCGGCCTCGATCGCCTCGATGGTGGTGACCTCGCGCCCCACCACCCCGGCCACCGGCGTGACGCAGGAGCGCACC
The DNA here is from genome assembly GCF_002438225.1 of Pseudomonas sp. UBA6310. Taxonomy (NCBI): domain Bacteria; kingdom Pseudomonadati; phylum Pseudomonadota; class Gammaproteobacteria; order Pseudomonadales; family Pseudomonadaceae; genus Pseudomonas; species Pseudomonas sp. UBA6310. The sequence continues at coordinate 9,393 of NZ_DJTK01000078.1, forward strand.
ACATTGCCATCCACCAGCACCGAGCAGGCGCCACATTGCGCCAGGCCGCAGCCGTACTTGGTGCCGGTCAGCCCCAGGTCATCGCGGATGACCCACAGCAGCGGCGTGTCGGCTTCGGCGTCGACCTGGTAGGTTTTCTGGTTAATTCGCAATTCCATGGCTCACCTGCTCATCACGATGATGTATTGGGACTCCGACATTCGAGTGCCGGTAGGTCATCTTGGAAAAGTAGCAGCGGCTAAGCGGCGCACCTCGACACCCGGTCGCCCGGCCCATAGCGTTACGACCATCATCTACGCAAGGGAAGGCGGCTCGTTAGCACGATTCGCTGGCTGTCTTGCCTAA
>NZ_DJTK01000014.1:0-15279 GCF_002438225.1 Pseudomonas sp. UBA6310
AGAACGGCGACAGCCGCCGCCCCGGCCAGCTGTTCCCGCTGGACAGCAACGGCAAGGCCGTGGACGACTTCAGCAAGGCCGGGGTGACCGCCAAGCTGCACCTCTCCAAAACCGAAGCGCGCATCGGCACCCTGCAGCCGAAACTGCCGGTGGTGAACTTCAACGACGGTCGCCTGCTGCCGCAGCTGTTCGACGGTGGCCAGGTCACCTCGGCCGAGATCGACAACCTGACGCTGATCGCCGGCCAGCTGGAACACACCAAGACCCGCGCGTCTTCCGACGACGTCGGCCTGCGCATCGCCGGTGCCTCCTCGGTCGGCGGCGTGCAGGCGGACTCCAACCAGTTCCGCTACGCCGGCGCCGACTACAAGGTCTCCAAGGACCTGCTGCTGCAGTACTACTACGGCAACCTGGAAGACTTCTACAAACAGCACTTCCTCGGTCTGACCCACAGCTGGGCCATCGGACCGGGCGCGCTGAAGACCGACCTGCGCTACTTCCACAGCGATTCCGACGGCAAGAACGGCAGCGTCGCCGGGCGTGCCGAAGGCTATCGCGGCCAGGGCGAAATCACCGCTGCCAACACGGTGAGCGGCACCGAGGTGGACAACGACACCTGGAGCGCTTTCCTCACCTACACCCTGGGCGGCCATGCGCTGAGCGGCGGCTACCAGCAGGTCTCGGGCGACAGCGCCTTTCCGTTTCTCAACCAGGGCGACGGTTCCACCGCCTACCTGATCACCGACCGGCAGATCGGCAAGTTCCTCTCCGCCGGCGAGCGCACCTGGTTGGCGGAGTACAGCTACGACTTCGCCAAGCTCGGCGCGCCGGGGTTGAAGGCGTTTATCACCTACCTGTCGGGCGACGACATCGACGCCGTGGGCGGCGATCGCCAGGAATGGGAGCGCGATGTGCGTCTGGACTACACCCTGCAGAGCGGCGCCCTCAAGGGCCTCGGCTTCTCCTGGCGCAACGCCTCGCTGCGCGGCAACACCACCGCCAACGACCAGGACGAGAACCGCTTCATCGTCAGCTACACCCTGACGCTGCTCTGAGCGCCCGCCGCGCTCAACGCAACTGGCTGTCCTTGCTGCCCCGGCGGTTGTAGCCGCTGTGGGCGGCCTGCTCCTTGTCATGCGCCGCCTGACAGACCACGCACAGGCGCACGCCCGGCACCGCGGCGCGGCGCGCCTCGGGAATCTTCGCGTCGCATTCCTCGCAGTGGCTCAGGCTCTCGCCCTTCGCCAACTGGCTGCGTGCGCGCTGGACGGCATCCTCGATGGTGCTGTCGATCTGTTCCTGTACCGCTCCGTCGTTTGCCCAACCGCTGGCCATGTTCACCTCCCGCTACGGGTTGCCGGACGATGCGCCCGGCGCCTTTCGCGGCGCCGTGGCATCGGCCGAAAATCTATCTACGCTGCACAGGTCGCCTGCCAGAATGTCGCAGGCCTGCTGACTCCCTGGAACTGGAAAAGGAACGCGCGCATGAACCTGAAGTACCTTCTCGCCGCTACGGCCCTGACGTTTTCCGGCGCCCTCCTGGCGGATGCGCCCGCCGCGATAAAGGACGGCATGCTGGTCGATGACAGCGGCATGACCCTCTACACCTACGACAAGGATTCCCACGGGAAATCCGTCTGCGTCGACAAGTGCGCGGAAAACTGGCCGCCCCTGCAGGCGGACATGGAAGCCGAAGCGGGCGGCGACTGGACGGCGATCGAGCGCAGCGACGGGACCATGCAGTGGGCCTACAAGGGCCGGCCGCTGTATACCTTCATGCAGGACAACGCACCGGGCGACCTGAATGGAGAAGGCAAGGGCGGGGTCTGGCACATGGCCAAACCCTGACGCTCAGTGGCGCTTGCCGGACCTGTTGGGGTCGTTGGCCATGGCGTCCAGGCCGGTCGCCCGGTTGCCGCTGACGTAGGGCCGCTTCTGCGCCACGTTGCCGGACTTCTCCTCCGTGCGCGGCGTGGGGCTGACGTTGCCGTTGGACTGTTCCTGCGACTGCGAGGGCTGGGCCGCATTGCCGGTGTCGCGATTGCCGTCGCGTTCGTGAGGCGTCGTTCGCGGATTGGACATGTGAACCTCCGGCACCGAAGTGCCCGTCGCGGCGCGAAGGGCGCCACCTGCGAACATCGGAACCCGGCCACGCCCAATCGTGCGTCTCGCCCAGGCAATTCCCTCCAACCCGGCCCCGCGCTGGCGGTTATCCGCCAGTGGCGTGGCGTGCTTCCGCCAGGGCCGTGCGCGGAAAAGCGTCGGCCTACTCCTTGACGTCCATGTATTCGCGAGCCCAGATGCGGTACTCGTCCGGATGCGTGTACTTGTTCGACAGGGCCGAGGCCGAGAGGTCGCTGCCGTCGATCTGGCGCTGCTCGCGCAGGCAGTCGTAGGTCGCCTTGATGGCGGCGAAGTAGGCCGCGTGGCCGTTGACCACGATGCGCACGCCCAGCTCGGCCAGGCGCTTGCGGTCGCGCAGCTTGGGGTTGTCGTAGGTGACCAGCATCAGCGGCACGCTGAGGTGCTCGGAAACCTGCTGCAGGTGCTCGAAGTCGCGAATCCCGACCATGCAGATGCCGTCCGCGCCGGCCGCCTGGTAGGCCTGCACGCGGGCGATCAGTTCCTCGGTGTCGAGCACGCCGGCGTTGGTCCGGGCAATGATGCTCAGCGCCGGGTCGATGCGCGCCTCGATGGCCGCGCGGATCTTGCCGACGCCCTCCTGCACCGAGATCAGGTCGGTGGACTTGTGCCCGAACTGCGCGGGCAGGAGGGTATCTTCGAGGGTCAGCGCGGCGATTCCGGCGCGTTCCAGCTCGGTCACCGTGCGCATCACGTTGAGCGCGTTGCCGTAGCCGTGGTCGGCATCGGCGATCACCGGCAGGCGGGCGACCCGGCCGATGCGCACCGCCTGCTCGACGAACTCGCTGAGGGTTATCAGGGCGAAGTCCGGTGCCGCCAGCACCTGCAACGAGGCCACCGAGCCGCCAAGGATGCCAACCTCGAAGCCGAGGTCGGCGGCGATGCGCGCCGACATGGGGTCGAAGGTGGACGCCGTGCTGTAGCAGGAATCCGATTCCAGCAGCGCGCGGAACGCCGCGCGTAGATCGTGGTGAGAGGTTCTTTGCATGGGTTCAAGGCCAGTTCGGGATCTAGTTATCAATCGGCGCCACTTTAACAAAAGCAGGTTTGCTGCACGTCGCACGGGCAATCCCGCAGGGGCGCAGGGCCGATCGAGCGCGGCCAGCGCGCGGTTCAGGCAATTTGCATGCACGAATCTTACCGTGTCATTCGGTCGCAGTGGCGAGCGCGGCAGACGACCCAGGTCAGTTTGCCAGCTTCGCACCAGCCGTTATGATGCCGGCCGCCCGACAGGCGGTCCCGCCGCCCTGTCCGCGGCGTGCCGTACCGCTCAGGGAGTGATACGACGAATACTTTGTCACATAGAGGACGGGGTCGCCGCTGGCGGCTTTCCGCCCAACCGGCGATCATCGGAACCCGACCAAAGCCTACCGAGCAGATGACTAAAGCGTACGCCGCCGCCCCCACCGAAGCGCCTGTAACCGACCGCAGCGTCGTCCAGGTCAGCCATACCGTCGAGGCCGACAGCCAGGCATACTCGCCGGCGGCCCGAGCGTGTCGCCTGCACGAACCCGCCCTGCGCCCAGCATCGGGATCTGGAAAACAATAATGATGAAAAAGAAGAGCGATCTGATCTGGACCCTCGTCGGCCTCGGTGCCGTCGTGCTGTCCTGCTATCTGCTCTACCACGAAGTGCGCAACATCTCGCTGGACGAGATCGCCGAGAGCCTCAAGGCGATTTCCGGGCACAACTGGGCGATGGCCGCCGCGGCGACCCTCGGCGCCTACTGCGCGCTGGCCTGGTACGACCGCATCGCCGTCGCCCACCTGGGCAAGCACATTTCCTGGTGGTTCATCACGCTCTGCTCGTTCACCACCTACGCCCTGGCGCACAACATCGGCGCCTCGGTGTTTTCCGGCGCCCTGGTGCGCTATCGGGCCTACCGCAGCAAGAACCTCTCGGCCCAGGAAATCGGCATCCTGATCGTCTTCTGCTCGTTCACCTTCATTCTCGGGGCGATTCTCGCCGGCGGCTGCGTGCTGATCGCCCGGCCGCAACTGATCGACCGCGTCACCGACGTCACGCCCTGGTTTTCGGTGGTCATCGGCCTGTTCCTGCTGGCACTGGTGGCGCTCTACGTACTCGGTTCCTGGCGCCAGTTCCAGCCGTGGACCTACGGCAAGCTGCGCCTGGAATACCCCCGGCTGGGCATCGTCTTCCGCCAGTTGCTGGCCGGCCCGCTGGAGCTGGCGTGCGCCGCGGCGATCATCTATTTCGCCCTGCCGGAAGCCAACAACCCGGGCTATCTGGTGGTACTCGGGGTGTTCCTCGCGTCCTTCTCGCTGGCGCTGCTCTCGCATGCGCCGGGCGGACTGGGCGTGCTCGAAGTGACTTTCCTCGCGGCGATGCCGGAGCTGCCGAAGGCCGACGTGCTGGCCGCGCTGATCGTTTTCCGCGGCCTCTACCTGCTGCTGCCGTTCGCCCTCTCGCTGTTCATCGTGCTGGGTTTCGAGTGGTCGCAATGGCGGCAGAAACGCCAGGCCGACGCCGCGCCCTGACGGCATGAGCCCGATTCCCTCCGGGCGATAACCGGGGGAAGCATTCGGCGCCGCTCTCGCATACACTGCGCGGCCGTTTTTTCCCGGTGAGCGCGCCCATGACCTTCTCAACTCCGGCCCGTGCCTGTGGCATCGACTTCGGCACCTCCAACTCCACCGTCGGCTGGCTGCGCCCCGGCGAGGAGTCGCTGATCGCCCTGGAGGACGGCAAGATCACCCTGCCGTCGGTGGTCTTCTTCAACGTCGAGGAGCGCCGCCCGGTGTTCGGCCGCCTGGCCCTGCACGAATACCTCGAAGGCTACGAAGGCCGCCTGATGCGCTCGCTGAAGAGCCTGCTGGGCTCCAAGCTGCTGAAGAGCGAAACCGCCGTGCTCGGCAGCGCACTGCCCTTCGAGTCGATCCTCGGGCTGTTCCTCGGCCAGCTCAAGCAACGCGCCGAAGCCCATGCCGGGCGCGAATTCGAGCAGGTGGTGCTGGGCCGCCCGGTGTACTTCGTCGATGACGACCCCCAGGCCGACAAGGAAGCCGAGGACACCCTGGTGCGCGTGGCGCACACCCTGGGCTTCAACGATGTGTCCTTCCAGTACGAACCGATCGCCGCAGCCTTCGACTACGAATCCGCCATCGAGCGCGAAGAGCTCGTGCTGATCGTCGACATCGGCGGCGGTACCTCGGACTTCTCGCTGGTGCGGCTGTCGCCCGAGCGCCGCCAGGTCGCCGACCGGCAGAGCGACATCCTCGCCACCGGCGGCGTGCACATCGGCGGGACCGACTTCGACAAGCAGCTGAGCCTGCGTGGGGTGATGCCGCTGTTCGGCTACGGCAGCCGGATGAAGAGCGACGCGCCGATGCCCACCAGCGTGCACCTCAACCTGGCGACCTGGCACACGATCAACGCGGTCTACGCGCAGAAGTCGCAGCTGGCCTTGCAGAGCATGCGCTACGACGTCGCCGACCCGACCGGCATCGATCGCCTGATGCGCCTGATTTCGCTGCGCGCCGGCCACTGGCTGGCGATGCAGGTGGAGGAAAGCAAGATCGCCCTGACCGATGCCCTGGAGCACCGCATCGACCTCGGACGGATCGAGGAGAATCTGGCGGCGGACTTCGACCGGCCGCTGTTCGAGCAGGCCATCGACCCGTTACTCGAGCGCGTGCGCGGTAGCGTCGGCGAGCTGCTGGGCCGCGCGCAAGTCGGTGTGGAGCAGGTCGACACGGTGTTCTTCACCGGCGGTTCGAGCGGCATCCCGGCGTTGCGCCGCCGTGTAGCGGCGCTGTTGCCGAACGCCCGTCACGTCGAGGGCAACACCTTCGGCAGCATCGGCAGCGGCCTCGCCATCGAGGCGAAGAAGCGCTACGGATGACTGGCCGGCTCAGTCCAGCGGCTGGATGCTGACATCGCTGATGCCCACCACCGGCGCCAGCTCCACCAGTTCGTCGAGGACCAGATCATCGTTCACCGCCAGGTTGTTCTTGCGGGCGAGTTCTTTCACCGCGTCGATGATCGGGATGTCGAGGTTCTCGATGACATCGGTGTGCGGCTCGCCCTGCAGGGTGTAGTGGATCTCGTAGTGCTCGCTCATGGCGCAATCCTCCGGGTCTACACAAGGTTGATCCCTGCGCGCCGGGGAATGTTCGGGATCTCCGCCGAGCGGTAGTGGCACCGCGCCCATCCCGGGGAGGACGGTGCGCGGCGCGGGGTTCAGAGGATTGGCTTGCCGCCGGTGACGCCAATCCGGGTGCCGGAAATGTAGCTGGATTCGTCGGAGGCGAGCATGACGAAGGCCGGCGCCACTTCCACCGGCTGCCCCGGACGCCCCATCGGGGTTTCGCTGCCGAAGCTCTTCACGTCGTCCGCGGGCATGGTCGAGACGATCAGTGGCGTCCAAACCGGGCCGGGCGCGACGCTGTTGGCGCGGATGCCCTTCTCGGCGAGCAGCTGCGCGAGGCCCGCAGTGAAGTTGGCGATGGCGCCCTTGGTCGCGGCATAGGCCAGCAGCGTCGGCTTGGGCATGTCCGAGTTGACCGACGTGGTGTTGATGATCGAGCCGCCCCTGGGCATGTGCGGCACCGCTGCCTTGACGATGCGAAACATCGCCGTGATGTTCACGTCGAAGGTGTGCACCCATTCCTCGTCGGGAATCTCGTCGAGCGAGGCGCGGCTCATCTGGAACGCGGCATTGTTCACCAGCACGTCGATCTTGCCGAACTCGGCGACCGTCTTTTCCACCAGTTGCAGGCACAGCTCGCGGTCGGCGAGGTCGCCCGGCAGCAGCAGCGCCTTGCGCCCGGCCTGCTCGACCAGCCGCGCGGTGTCCTTGGCATCCTCGTGTTCATCCAGGTAGGCGATAGCGACGTTGGCACCCTCGCGGGCGAAGGCGATCGCCACGGCGCGGCCGATGCCGCTGTCGGCGCCGGTGATCAGCGCCGTCTTGCCCATCAGCCGGCCGGAACCCTGGTAGCTGTCCTCGCCACAGTCCGGCAGCGGATTCATGCGCCCCTGGCTGCCGGGGTTCTGCTGCGGCTGGCTGGCGAAGGGCGGAGTCGGATAATCGGTCATGGAAAGCTCCTGTCGGATTGGGAATACACCCAGTAACGACAGGAGCGTTTTTGCCGCGGTTCAGCCAAACCGTCGGGCGGTAGAACAGCGCGGCCGTCAGCAGCCGGCTTCGCGCAGACGCGCCGCATGCTCGAGATACAGCCCGACAGGGTCCACGCCGTCCGGAACGCGGCCGGAGAACTGGTTGATCAGGTCGAGGTGGTCCATGGGGTAATCCGAGCGGATCACCTGGCCCAGGTGGGCGCTGAAACGCCCGACGAATCCGTCGTTCTGCCCGGCCTCGCGGACGAAGGTGCGCGACAGCGTCCGGCACATCGCCTGGCTCGGATCGAGACGGTTGCGGCCGCGGTCGGTGACGCCCGGCTGCAGCGTGCCGGCCCAGGAGTAGTAGCGCACGCCGTCCACCTCGTAGTCGCCCTCGCCGCCCCACACCGTGGGCACGCCCTGGGGAAAGCGCTGGTTGAACGACTGCATGCCGGCGCAGGTGAGCGCGCGGTGCGAGGCAATGCCGTCGAGCGGCAGATGCAGGCTGTACTCGTGGCTCTCCAGCAGCTCCAGCATCCGCGCCACGCCATGCGCCGCGCGCGCCGCGAACTTCTCCCGACGACCGTTGTGCGGCAGTTTCTGCACCAGATAGTCGGCCAGCTCCGAGCCCTGGTTCGGCCCGCCGACGCTGGTCACCGAGGCGACCCACTGCGGCTTGAGCGCCGCCGCGTAGCGCACCGTCAGCGCGCCCTGGCTGTGGCCGATCAGGTTGACCTTTTGCGCGCCGGTGGCGGCGAGGATTTCGCCGATGCGTTCGAGCAGTTGTTCGCCACGCACCTCATTGCCGTTGAGTGATGACACCTTGGGGGTGAACACCTGCGCGCGCCGCTCGCGCAACGCGGAATCGATGCCGTACCAGTAAGGCCGCCCGGCCAGGCGAACGAAGCCGAGCAGGCCATGCACGAGAACGAGGGGATAACGGGTGCGCGCGTCAGGCGGCATGTGCGGACTCCTGTCGGCAGCGGCGACGCCGGTCGACGCTGCCGCGAAGGATCAGAACAACAGCTTGAAGAAGGCGATGACCACGATCAGGCCGATCAGAAAGATGATGCCGACTGTACTACCAAGAAACTTCAACATGAGCAGGATTCCTTTTCTGGGGTTCAGTGTTGTGACCCCGGCGGCCGCGCGTAGGTTCGCCCGAATGCGGCGGGGCGCCGCACGGGTGCGGATCAAACCAAGCGGCGAACTACCGGCGAGGGTCATCGCTCCAAGCTCTGTCAGACACACATCATCCGCACAGGAATAATCCGCATGATCAAGCAGAGCCTCGCCCTCGCCGCCGTTGTCGCCACCCTCGCCGGCTGCGCCACCAACCCGGAAAACCCGGTCGACTACGTCACCTACCGCCACGAGCCTCTGGTCGAGCAGGTCAAGATCGGCATGACCAAGGAGCAGGCGCTGACCCTCGGCGGTCCGGCGTCCAGCGAAATGGGCCGCACCGTTTACCCGGGCAGCTGCAACAACTATGTGCTCAACCACGAAGGCAAGGAACAGCCCTACTACGTTGCCTTCGACGCCAATGACCGCGTTCAGGACAAGGGCTTCCTGACCTGCAAGGAAATGGAAACCAACGAGCGCACCAAGCACAAGCTGTAAGCCAGCCCGCCGCCATCCCGCGATGGCGGCTTCCCCTCCCGGACCGTGTCCTGCCGTCCGTCCAGCGATCCGAAACTTCGCCCCAGGCACCAGTCGAATTTCCTGAACACCCGCGAATTCAGGAGAGCCGTCATGCCCCGTGGCGATAAATCCGACTACAGCGAAAAACAGAAGCGCAAGGCCGAGCACATCGAGCAGAGCTACGAGCAACGCGGCCTGTCCAGCGACGAAGCCGAGGCGCGAGCCTGGGCCACGGTGAACAAGCAGTCCGGCGGTGGCGAGAAAAAAGGCGGCTCCGGCCAGCGCAAGAGCGAGACCGCCAAGCGCGCCGACCGCAAGGACTCCGCCCATCGTGCCGCCGCCGCTCGCAAGGGCAACCCGGCCAATCGTGGCTCGGCCAGTCGAGGTTCGCGCGGCAGCAGCACCTCGCTCACCGACCTGACCCGCGACGAGCTGATGAAACGTGCCCGCGAACGCGACGTGCGCGGACGCTCGAGCATGCGCAAGGCGGAGCTGATCCGCGCCCTCAGCTGAACCTGGAGACTGTCATGACCCCCGACTCGCCCCGCGACAGACCGGACCCGACCCAGCCGAAAGTCACCCCGGACAACGCCCACAACCCGTTGCCGCCGATGCCCGCGCACCAGGACGTACCGCAGAAACCGGCGCCGCAGCCGGAGAACGAAGCCGACCTGGAACGCGAGCAGCCCGGCAACTGGCGTTGAAGCCAGACGGCTCGACGGTGCGAAACCTTTGGCGCCGTCTAGCACTCACAACAGGGTCGCCTGGGCCATCCTGCCGTCAGAGCAGGAGCGTCAGGCCGTGATCCACGCCTAGGAGATTCCTGATGAGCTACGTACAACTGAGTGACAAGAACACCTTGCGCGAACGCGCCCGCCAGCACGTCGAAAACGGTGCGGTGACCGAGAGCTACAGCGCCGACAAAGACGTCGTGCTCAAGCTGCTCAACGATTCGCTGGCCACCGAGCTGGTCTGCTACCTCCGCTACAAGCGCCACTACTACATGGCGACCGGCCTGCGGGCGAGCGTCGCCGCCGATGAATTCCTCGAGCACGCCGGGCAGGAGCAGGAACACGCCGACCGCCTGGCCGAACGCATCGTCCAGCTGGGCGGCGAACCAGACTTCAACCCCGACAGCCTGACCGAGCGTTCCCACGCCGAGTACACCGAGGGCAACGGCCTGCGCGACATGGTCTTCGAGAACCTGGTCGCCGAGCGCATCGCCATCGACAGCTACAAGGAAATCGTCCAGTACCTGGGCGACAAGGACCCGACCACCCGGCGCATCTTCGAGGACATCCTCGCCCAGGAAGAGGAACACGCCGACGACCTGGCCGGGCTGCTCGACGGGATGAACTGATACGGCGGCTGAACGGCTGGACGGCCCAGGCCTGTCGATCCGCCAAGGCCGCCAGGTGCCTTGCCAGATGTAGGGTGCATGACGCTTTTTTCATCCACCGTTACCGCGCCTGGTGGATCGGTGAAGCGCGATCCACCCTACGGTCCTACCGATCCACCGCCGGCGCTGGGAGCCTTGCCAGATGTAGGGTGGATGACGCTTTTTTCATCCACCGTCACTGCGCGTGGCGGATCGGTGAAGCGCGATCCACCCTACGGTCCTGCCGATCCGCCAGCCGGCGCTGGGAGCCTTGCCAGATGTAGGGTGGATGACGCTTTTTTCATCCACCGTCACTGCGCGTGATGGATCGGTGAAGCGCGATCCACTCTACGGGCCCTACGCATCGGGCGTCGGGCAGGCGGCAGATGGGCGAACCAGCGCGGTCACCCCACCCTCTCGCCTTCCACGCACAACACCTCGGTTCCCCCGCGCACCTGCAACCGATTGGCCTGCGGATTGCGCAGCAGGTACTCCGCTACCTTCGGCTCCAGTTGCGTGCGTACGCGGCGCGCCAGGTCGCGGGCGCCGAAACGGCGGTCGTGACCGGTGCAGAGCAGCGCGGCGGCCGCGTCATCCACCTCCAACTGGCGCCCGTGCCGGCCCAGGCGCTGGTTGAGCTTGTCCAGCTCGATGGCCAGCAGGTCCGGCAGGCGCTCGCCGCCGAGGCGCTCGAAAGCGAGAAGGCGGTCGATGCGGTTGAGGAATTCCGGCTCGAAGTGCCGGTGCAGGGCCGCCTCGACGATGGCCTTCTCGCGCCCCGGCCGCGGTTGCAGGCGCAGCCAGCGACGCCAGCCCCGTTCGAAACCGGCGCGGTAGTGCCAGGCCTCCTGGGCGCCGATGTTGCTGGTCATGAAGATCAGGCTGTTGCGGAAATCGATGCGCCGGCTGCCGGAGCTGAGCACCAGCTGGCCACTGTCGAGCACGTTGAGCAGGCTGCGGATCACCTCACGGCTGGCCTTTTCCAGTTCGTCGAAGAGCACGATGCCGGGCCGGCTGAAGCTGCCCTGGATCGCCTCGATGTCGAACAGCGTGGTGCCTTCCTTGCTGCCGACGTAGCCCGGCGGCGCGCCGGTCAGCGCGGCGGCGTAGTGCTCCTGGGCCAGGGTGTTCATGTCGATGCGGCAGAAGGCGTCGGCCTTGCCGTGGATCGCCTGGGCCAACAGGCGGACGATCTCGGTCTTGCCGACGCCGGTCGGGCCCATGAACAGGTTCACGGACAACGGACGCTCGCGCTCGCCGATGTCCGCCTTGACCACCGCCAGCAGCGATTCCACCGCCGCCAGCGCCGCCTCCTGCCCGACGATCCGTTCGCGTAGTAGCGCCATCACCTGCGCCGGCTCGAAGAGAAAACGCGATTGCAGGCGATCCGCCGCCGGCGACGGCGCCTCGGCCAGTTGCCCGCGATTGTGCTCGACGAGGTCATTGATGAAAGGCATGCCAGGGCTCCGGATCGGCGGTGTGGGGGTGGGCCTGCGTCGCGGCGCCAATGCGGTTCGTAGGGTGCGCCGTGCGCACCGACCGATGTTGCGGTGCGCATGGCGCACCCTACGTCCACGTACGTTGCCCCGTCGGTCACCTGTAGGGTGGGCTTCAGCCCACCGATGCTGCCGCGGGGCCGGTTGGTGGGCTGAAGCCCACCCTACGGCACGCGGTCCACGCAGTTCGTAGGGTGCGCCGTGCGCACCGACCGATGTTGCGGTGCGCATGGCGCACCCTACGCTCATGCACGTCGCCCCGTCGGTCACCTGTAGGGTGGGCTTCAGCCCACCGGTGCTGCCGCGGGGCCGGTTGGTGGGCTGAAGCCCACCCTACGGCGTCGCGGCGCCCGTGCGGCTCGTAGGGTGCGCCGTGCGCACCGGCCGGTGTTGCGGTGCGCATGGCGCACCCTACGTCCATTCACGTCGCCCCGTCGGTCACCTGTAGGGTGGGCTTCAGCCCACCGGTGCTGCCGCGGGGCCGGTTGGTGGGCTGAAGCCCACCCTACGGCGTCGCGGCGCCAATGCGGTTCGTAGGGTGCGCCGTGCGCACCGACCGATGTTGCAGTGCGCATGGCGCACCCTACGGTGCGGGGCGGTGGCGTCAGCCGGCGGTCTTTTCCTTGCCGCCGTGCGGCAGTTCGCCGACCGGGCAATCGGCGACGCCGATGCTGCGGCGGGTGAGTTTTTCCACGTCGTCGCGGGCCTTTTCGGCGTCCATCACCCAGGTGCGGTAGAACTCGAACGGGCAGTCGGCGACGCCGCGGTCGCCATCGCCGGAGTTGTACACGCCGGTGTAGCCGCGGTGCAGCAGCTTGAACAGGTGGTTCTGCGACTGGTCGTTGGCGCGCGCGTCACGAATCTGCGAGATCGACAGCTGGGCGTACTGGATGCCCATTTCCTCCTCGCCGCATTCGCCGAGGGTGCGTCCGTCGAAACCGATGATCGCCGAGTGGCCGAAGTAGCTGTACACGCCGTCGAAGCCGGCGGCGTTGGCCACCGCGACGTAGCAGTTGTTGGCCCAGGCCATGGTCTTGGACATCAGCACCTGCTGCTCCTTGGCCGGGTACATGTAGCCCTGGCAGCGCACGATCAGCTCGGCGCCCTTCATCGCGCAGTCGCGCCAGATCTCCGGGTAATTGCCGTCGTCGCAGATGATCAGGCTGATCTTCATGCCCTTCGGGCCTTCGCTGACGTAGGTGCGGTCGCCCGGATACCAGCCTTCGATCGGGCACCAGGGGATGCACTTGCGGTACTTCTGCACGATCTCGCCCGCATCGTTGATCAGGACGAGGGTGTTGTACGGCGCCTTTTCCGGGGACTCGTTGCGCTCGCCGGTGAGGGAGAAGATGCCCCAGGTTTTCGCCTCGCGGCAGGCGGCGGAGAAGATCGCCGTTTCCTCGCCTGGAATGGTCGCCGCGGTGGCCATCATCTCGTCACGGTCGTACATGATCCCCATGGTGCTGTATTCGGGGAACACCACCAGGTCCATGCCCGGCAGGCCGAGCTTCATGCCCTTGATCATCTCGGCGATCCTGCGCGCGTTGTCGAGGACTTCGGCCTTGCTGTGCAGGCGCGGCATCTTGTAGTTGACGACGGCTACGCCGACGGTGTCCGGGCTGCTGGAAATATCGCCGTGACGCATGGGGTTCTCCTCGGGTTTCGGGGCACGTTGGGATCGCGGGGGTGGGGTGGTGGGCTGAAGCCCACCCTACGGAAGGTCGGGACGCAGCGATCCAGGCGGCGCCTCAGTGGCTGATCATCCACGGCCGTCCCGCCGGCTTGCCCTTGAGGGCGTGGGGGTTGGCCTTGGTCGGCAGGTTCGGCTTGCTCGGCGCGCAGCAGCTGCAGCCGGCCGGGTGTTTGCGCTGGCTGGCGTACTCGGCGACGGTCTGCGGCGCATGGGCGGCGCGCTCGTTGGTTTCGATGGCGGTACGGGTGTTGCCGGCCATGGTCGCCAGCCGCGGCGCGGAGAGGATCACCCGGCGGCTTTCGCCGGCGCAGTAGGGGCACGCACAGGGCTGGTCGCGCTCGGCCATCGGCCGCAGCATGGTGAAGTCGCCGCATTCGGCGCAGTCGTATTCGTAGATCGGCATGCTCACCTCGGGGGTTCGGGACGCGCGCGGCGCCCCTTTGCCAATGCGGGTGTCCGCCACCCGGACCGGCCTGGCCGCCGTCCAAAGCACCAGGCCGGTCCGGGCGGAGAACTCATTTGTCCAGGGCGATCGGCAGGTCGATGCTGCCATCGAGGTGCTTGATCGGACCGGACGCGCTCGGGTTGATGTCGAATTCGAAGATCTCCGTGGGCAGCCACAGCGTCGCGCAGGCGTTGGGGATGTCCACCACGCCGCTGATGTGCCCCTGCACCGGCGCCGAGCCGAGCAGCGAGTAGCCCTGGGCCGGCGAGTAGCCGAACTTGGTCAGGTAGTTGATGGCGTTGAGGCAGGCCTGCTTGTACGCCAGGTTGACGTCCAGGTAGTGCTGCTTGCCGGCTTCGTCGACCGAGATGCCCTCGAAGATCAGGTAGTTGTTGTAGGTGGGCACGATCGGGCTGGGCTTGAAGATCGGGTTCTTGATCCCGTACTTGGCCATGCCGCCCTTGATCAGCTCGACCTTCATGTGCACCCAGCCGGCCATTTCGATGGCGCCGCAGAAGGTGATCTCGCCGTCGCCCTGGCTGAAGTGCAGGTCGCCCACCGACAGCCCGGCGCCGTCGACGTAGACCGGGAAGAAGATCTTCGAGCCGCGCGACAGGTCCTTGATGTCGCAGTTGCCGCCGTGTTCGCGCGGCGGCACGGTGCGCGCGCCGGTCAGCGCGGCCTTGTCGCGGGCCTCGCCGGTGAGCTTGCCCATATGCGCGGTGGCGGCCAGCGGCGGGTTGGCCAGCGGCGGTACGCGGGTCGGGTTGGTGTCGATCAGCTTCTGCTCGCGCTTGTTCCAGTCGGCGAGCATCTTGTGGTCCGGCAGGCAGCCGATCAGGCCGGGGTGGATCAGGCCGGCGAAGTTCACGCCCGGAATGTGCCGCGAGCTGGTGAACATGCCCTTGAAGTCCCAGATCGACTTCTGCGCGTGGGGGAAGTGATCGGTGAGGAAGCCGCCGCCGTTCTGCTGCGAGAAGAAGCCGTTGAAGCCCCAGAGCGAATCCTGCCGCGCGCCGATGTCGAGCAGGTCGACCACCAGCAGGTCACCCGGCTCGGCACCCTGCACGCCCACCGGGCCGGACAGGTAGTGCACGGTGGACAGGTCGACGTCACGTACGTCACTGGCGTCGTCGTCGTTCTTGATCGCGCCGGCGGTCCAGTCGTAGGTTTCGAGGATGAAGTCGTCACCCGGCTTGACCCAGCAGGCCATCGGGATGTCCGGATGCCAGCGGTTGTGGATCTGCTCGTTGTCGGTGGCGGCCTGATTGAGGTCGACCTTGATCAGCGTTTCGGTCATGACAAAGCTCCTGGGACCTTGAGGGTTTCGGCGCGGCGGCCGGGTCGGGAGCTAGTCTTGATTCAGCAGGCGATGCGGGAAATACGTCGGATGACGTAGGC
>NZ_DJTK01000043.1:0-137824 GCF_002438225.1 Pseudomonas sp. UBA6310
CGCCCTTGAACCATCCCAAGCCACGCATCCTCGGCAGCCAGAGCGCAGTGGTCACCGGCCCGCCCGGCGAGGAAATCCACTGCGACGAATACGGCCGGGTCAAGGTGCAGTTCTTCTGGGACCGTCACGGCCAGGCCGACGACAGGACCAGCTGCTGGCTGCGGGTGTCCAGCAGCTGGGCGGGCGACCGCTATGGCGGCATCGCCATCCCGCGGGTCGGCATGGAAGTGCTGGTGAGCTTTCTCGAAGGCGACCCGGACCAGCCGCTGATCAGCGGCTGCCTGTACCACAAGGAACACGTGGTGCCCTACGCGCTACCGGCGAACAAGACCCGCAGCGTGTTCAAGACCCTCAGCTCGCCAGGCGGCGCCGGCTACAACGAACTGCGCATCGAAGACCGCCAGGGCCAGGAACAGATCTACCTGCACGCCCAGCGCGACTGGGACGAAAACATCGAGCACGACCAGAAGGTCCGCATCGGCCACGAACGCCACGACACGGTGGAAGCCAACAGCTACACCGAGCTCAAGGCCGAGGAACACCGCACCACCCACGCCGACCGCCGGGTGGAGGTGAGGGCCGATGATCATCTGGGGATTGGGGGGAGTCAGCACCTGAAAGTTGGCCTGGCGCAACTGATCGACGCCGGAAACGAGATACACCTGAAAGCCGGCCAGAAGATGGTCATCGAAGCCGGCACCGAGCTGACCCTGAATGCCGGAGGCGCCTTCATCAAGCTCGATCCGGGCGGCGTCACCCTCAACGGCGCGCTGGTCAGGATCAACGCCGGCGGCTCGCCGGGCCATGGCACGGGGATTGGCATCAAGCCGCCAATCCTGCCGGGCGCGGCAGACAGGGACAGCGCCGGAAACCTCCTCGACGAAGGGCTGAAGAACAGCCTCGAGGAGCCGCCGAAGCCACGACGGATGCTGAATTTCAGCAGTTGAAGGTAGCGCGACTCAAGGATGAGAAAGGCACCATGACCGAACAACAGAAGATCACCAACTGGAGTTACCCCTTCAAGGCCAGAGCGACCCCTGGAGCCGAGCGGGCCGAGGATGCCTGGCTCTATCAGGAGGCCCTGGCCAATGCGCTGGGCGGCCACTATCCGCTGGGAACGAATGGCCTCTGGCACGGTGGCGTGCACTTCGATCAGGGCACCGCGGGGCTGCTCGACCAGTCCTCGGTGCACTGCATCGCCGATGGCGAAGTCATCGCCTACCGCATCGACGAGCGCTACCCGGTCTCCGAGTACGAGTCGGGGCCCAAGCCCTACTCCACCGGCTTCGTGCTGGTGCGGCACCACCTCGAAGTGCCGAAACCGACGCCGGTCGACGCTACCCAGACGGCCGCCGAAGCCGCAAGCCCTTCCCCCTCGCTGACGCTGTTCAGCCTCTACATGCACCTGCTCGACTGGGATCACTACGGGCTGGAAGCGGCACCCAACCCACCCGCCTTCATAAGCGAAACGCTCTACACCGTTAAGCCCGACAAGGCCACCGACCCCACGCTCGGACTGCGCGTGCGCGCCACGCCCGGCAACGGAACGGTCCTGGCGCTTCTGCCGAAGGGTACCCGGGTGGAAGTCGGCGATACCCATCCGGGCTCGGTGAAATGGCGCCGCTTGATAAACGTAATAGAGGGCAGCGCGCTGCCCTCATTGGCGGGCTGCGACAGCGGCTGGGTCTTCACCGGAGAAATGGAATCGACGCCCGCGCCCAATGTCTTTCTGGTCGGCGAACACGCCAACGACCATGAGCCGAACCTGGCGCCACACCGCGGCCTGAACGTCCGCAAGACCGGTCGCGGAAATGCCAGCGACGCGAAAACCGGCCTGCTTCCCGAAGGCACCCGCGTCTCGCTGGAGCCGGGAACCACGCCCTACCGCAAGATCAAAGCCATTATCGAAGGCACGGCGCTTCCGCCACTGGCCGCAAACAGTGTCCAGAACATCCAGGGTTATGTGCATTTCGATTCGTTACAGGCGACGCGGACCACGCCCGTCTGCGGAGCGGTCCACCTGCTGGACCCGCCCTACCCGATCAAGGCCGGCGAACTGATCGGCCATCCGGGCCACTACCAGAACCATAACGACGGCGCCCCGCAAACACTGCTGCATCTGGAAGTGTTCAGCTGCGACGACGTCCCCGCCTTCATCGCCCAAAGCCGCGCCCTGGCCGCCGCGTTACCCGCAGAACAGAAAACCCAACTGAAGATCCACAAGGGCGCAAGCAAACTGATCCCGCACCGCGAAGGCATCGACGCCAACCACCCGCCCTCGATCACCGATGCCGGCACAACCATCGGGGTAGACCTGATCATTCCCTTGAGCACACTGGAACGCCTGCCGCCCAGCCACAAGATCAGCATCAATACAGCAACCAGTCCCGGCCCGGTCACCCACTGGTGGCGCCTGGATAACCTCCTGGCCGACAACGACGGCAACCCCATCAACGGCTGGCTGGCCGAACAGGACCTGATCACCACCCGACACAGTCCGTGGGAGTGGGAGGGGTTTGAGTGTGTTGAATACACGGAGCCATCGCGATCAGGTTTTTCTTATTACCTAAATGCCTGCAACCAGCTTAATGATAAGGAAAAGACCGACAATAAAGCAGCCATTGAGCAGGCTGAACAGGCCCCACTAAGAAGTCGCCTGCATGAAATCATTGATAGTAACCGCGACGGAAAACTTACAAGAATAGAAATTAGAACTGCCCTGAAAAAACCTTGGTTGTCACAGCCCATCAGCCAACTTATAACTAAGCACACAAGTGAATGGTTTTGGGATCCGTTGCGCTGGAATGGGCTAGACGACCTGATGAGACTTACAACCAATTATCCGAATCAGGACTGGACGGAAGAGAAGAAGAAGATCGAGATTTCAAGCTGGTGGGAGCGGGCCCCAGGAAAACTATCACTTGATGTTAGTGGTGTTATATGGAGCTTTCACGCAACTAGATTGCTCAATCAGATTAAAAGCGGGAGCCGTTGCTACTGCTTCGAACAAGGTGTAGTCGGCAGTCCATGTTCCCAAGGGCTTAAGGATGTATCAAAAGATCATTTTGAGAGCCTAGCTACACAGCTGGATATTGAGCGCGAAGTATTACGGGCAATTGCAATAGCTGAAACTGGAGACAAAGCCCCCTTCAAAGAGTTTGTGGAAGGAGTGCAGCATGCAAAAATACTCTATGAGCGCCATTACATGCGCAGATTATTGCTAAAAAAAGGATATCCAAGCGATTTGATTGAACAGCTTTCAATTGACGATCCAGAGATCGTACATTCATATCAACCCAACTATCAGTACGGCACCGAAAGCGTGCAGTATGAAAGACTCCTAAGAGCAAGAAATATCAACGAGGACGCGGCCAACATGTCTTGCTCTTGGGGAAAATTCCAAGTCATGGGAGAGCATTACAAACATCTTTATAAAACATCGCAGGAGATGGTTGAGGCGCAAAACTACTGTGCCCTGCAGCACCTCCAATACTTCAAGATCTTCTTAATAAAAGAGAAGAATATGCTAGCACCAATGAAAAACAAAAATTGGATTTCTATAGCAGAAAAATATAACGGCCTTAGTCAAGTCGGGTACAACACTAAAATAGAACAAGCCTACGACAAACTAAAAGGGAAATGGTAGTGCGTATTCTACCTTTTTTGCTGTTATTCTTTTCTCAACTCTCCCTATCGCAAGGGGGCTTAACTTGTTCTGTTCTTCAGCCGAATAACGAGGAAATATTCCAAGAAATTATATACAAAAAATGGCTAGCTTGCATATATAGCCCAACCGAGAACAAAGAAACTGTCATAATTCGCTTCTTTAAAAAAGAAAAAAACGCCTATCACACTATTGCGAAAAACAGCACATTACTGCGCCCAGATGAAATGCACTCAAACCCACCAACTCTAGAGGCGACCAACCAAAATAGATTCCAGATTGTATATTCATTCCCAAGAGACACTTACGTCATCGGCCTGCAAGCCGTAGGTTCGAAAATATCCTTATCGAAAATATACAAATCTATAAGATTGAATCTTCCTGAAGAAGATCCGATCACAATCACAATCTCAAAAAAAGAGTCCGAGCTAGAAAAATTAAAATTTGAAACATTAACTCAAGCGAATGCCTTCAATAGCGGGTCAATGCAGTTATCACCCACCAGCATCGGTGAAAAGGTAAAAATATCCGCAATGAAAGCCACTCTTTTCAATGGACCGTCACCTGACAAAAAAACTAATTCCTATTTAATAAAGAACGACGAAATTGAGTTAATAGAGGTCAGTGGCGAGTGGCTATACGTTAGGTACAAAAGTAAAACAACAATAGAGAAATGGATAAATATATCTGACATACTATAAAATATAGGATCGGTTGCACCTACAACAAAGTATAAATTTAGCCTTACACCTCATGCCGTATTAGGACAAGATGCCCCACGACCCTGTCCCAAACGTCATCAGGAGCCACCCATGCGCGAAAGCGTATTCGCTGAGCGGATCGTGCAGAACACGCTGGACACCGACTTCTACAAGCTCACGCAGATGCAGGCGGTGCTGCACAACTACCCGAATGCGGAGGTGGAGTGGGAGTTTCGTTGTCGCAATGACGAGGACCTGCGCCCCTATCTGAGCGAGATCCGTCAGCAGATCGAGCAGCTCGCCGATACCTCGGCGACGGCCGATCAGATCGGGTTTCTCGAGCGGATTCCCTTCATGAAGGCGGATTTCATCCGCTTCCTCAGCCTGTTTCGCTTCAACATGCGCTATGTGCAGACCGGGGTGGAGAACGGTCAGGTCTTCGTTCGCCTGCGCGGGCCCTGGCTGCATGTGATCCTGTTCGAGATTCCGCTGCTGGCGATCATCAGCGAGGTGCGCAATCGGGCGCGTTATCCGGGCGTGTTGCTGGAGCAGGTCAGCGAGCAGCTGTATCGCAAGCTCGACTGGCTGCGCAAGGAGGCCAGCGACGATGAGCTCAGCGGCTTCCAGCTCGCCGACTTCGGCACGCGGCGGCGCTTTTCCTATCGTACCCAGGAAGAGGTCGTGCATATCCTCAAGCGCGATTTCCCCGGGCGTTTCGTGGGCACCAGCAACGTGCATCTGGCCCGCGAGTACGACCTCAAGCCGATCGGCACCATGGCCCACGAATGGCTGATGGCGCACCAGCAGCTCGGCCCGCGGCTGATCGACAGCCAGGCCGCCGCGCTGCAGACCTGGGTGCAGGAGTACCGCGGCCAGCTCGGAATCGCCTTGACCGACTGCATCACCATGGATGCCTTCCTGCACGACTTCGACCTGTACTTCGCCAAGCTCTTCGACGGCCTGCGGCATGACTCCGGGGACCCGTTGGCGTGGGCGGAGAAGGCCATCGCGCACTACCGCAGGCTGGGCATCGACCCGCAGACCAAGACGCTGATCTTCAGCGACGGGCTGACCTTTCCCGCCGCGCTGTCGCTGTATCGCCAGCTGCACGAACGGATCAACGTCAGTTTCGGCATCGGCACCAACCTCACTTGCGACATCCCCGGCGTGGAGCCGATGAACATCGTGCTGAAGATGATCAGTTGCAACGGCGAGCCGGTGGCGAAGATTTCCGACACGCCAGGCAAGAGCCAGTGCAAGGACGAGAGCTTCCTCGCCTACCTGCGCCATGTGTTCCGCGTCGACGGCGGGCGCTGATCCAAGGCGCGAGCTGAAACGAAACGGCCCGGTGATTCCGGGCCGTTTCGTTCATGCCTGACGGAGACGTCAGGAGGTCGCCGGCGCGCCCTGGACGGCGGTTTCCTCCTGCTTGTGCCAGCGGTTGGCCCGGGCAAAGGTGCCGAAGTCGTTGAAGCGTACACCGGCATCGCGCATCACCCGATGGGCCAGCGGCGCGGTCATCTGGCGAATGTAGAAGGGCTCCTTCACCACGAAGTGATGGATCGCGTGGGTGCTGCCGAAGTTGAAGCAGAACGCCTGCAGCGGCCACATCCACCAGGGGTTGAGCACCTGGGTTTGCTGGATCACGTTGCCCGGCTCGACATCGCCGTAGTAGTGCATGTTGGAGCTGACGAAGTGCAGGCAGAAGGTGCGCAGCACGTTGGGGCCGACCAGCACCACCACCGCGATATCGACGATGTTCATCACCTCCCGCGTGGTCGCCGACCATTCCACCGGTGCTCCGAGCAGGCCGCTCGCACCATCGATGGCATGGAAGCCTAGGAACAGGTACCAGGTGCCCCAGTTCAGCAGCGCCAGCGGCGCATAGACCCTGAGCGTGCGCGCCAGGATGCTGCGTTTGTGCGCCCAGGTTTTGGCCCGCAGCATGCGGATGAGCGAGGACATCACGTTGTCGCCGACCATCAGCAGACGGGCGATACCCCAGGGCTCGCCGTTGGTGATGGCGCGCTCCTCCATGTCGGTCTCCGTACCGGAGACCTTGTGATGGTTGAGGTGCAGGTGGCGACGGATCCACGGGTTGATGGTGCTCGGCCGCGCCATCCAGACCAGCGCCAGCATCAGGTTGTGCGGCACGCGCTGCTTGCGGAAGTACATCGAGTGGATCAGGTCGTGTTCGAGCTCATGGGTCAGCGAGGCGAAGAAGGCATTCGCCAGCAGGCAGGCCCACCAGGCAATCGCGCCATTCAGGTAGAGCAGCGCCGAGCCGATCATCCCGGCGAGGGCGAAGGCGAGGATGCCGGCGCCCAGTGCGTCCTGGTGGTTGAGGATTGGGTAGCGTCGACGCAGTTCGACGCCGCGCGCCATCACCGCTTCACGGATGTGTGCGGAGCGCTGCTGATCGGTCAGGGCAGTGGAATTCATTGGCGTGTCCTTTTGTTATCGTCTGTTGAGGCACGCCGCTACTCTGCGACATGCTGACGCGGATCGCCCGACCCTGGACGCCAACCTGTTGACCGGACACGCCAACCTGCATGACTGCCGAACCCACCACCCTGGCCAGCTGGACCCGCGCGCTGCGCAAGCAGCTCGACGCGCTCGGGCTGGACAGCGCCGCGCTCTGCCGCGAAGCCGGCCTCGACCCGGCGTTGATGGATGACCCCAACGCGCGCTATCCACTGTCCGCCACCACGCGGCTCTGGCACCTGGCGGTAGCGGCCAGCGGCGATCCGGCGCTGGGCCTGAAGATTTCCAGCTACGTCAGCCCGACCACCTTCCACGCGCTGGGCTACGCGCTGATCGCCAGCACGACCCTGCGCGAGGTGTTCGAGCGCATCGTGCGCTATCACCGGGTGGTCAGTGATGCGATGGAACTGGACCTGCGCGAGCGCGACGGGCACTACGAATTCCGTTTCCGCGCGCCGCCAGGCAGCCCCGAACCGGCGGCCGAGGCAATGGACGCCTTCGCCGCGATCTACGTGCGCACCTGCCGCGCCCGTCTCGGCCGGGAGTATGCGCCGCAGGCGGTGTACCTGAGCCGCGCCGAGCCCGCCGACAGCCGTCCGTGGCAGGAGGTGTTCCGCGCACCGGTGCATTTCGGCGCGGCGGAGAATCGCCTGGAATTCGCCCGCATCGATCTCGAGCGACCGCTGGACGACGGCAACCCCGAGCTGGCCGAACACAACGAAACCGTACTGAAGAAGACCCTCGAACAGCTCCAGGCGCCGACCTGGACACGCCAGGTGCGCGCGGCGCTGGAGGCGCGCCTGCCGGACGGCGAACCCTCGGCCGAAGCCATCGCCGGGTCGTTGCACCTGAGCCTGCGCAGCCTGCAGCGGCATCTGGCGGAGGAGGGCGTCGGCTACGAGGCGCTGCTGGCCGAGACCCGCCGTGCGCTGGCCCTGCGCTACCTCGACGACCCACGCAACGCGCTGGGGGAAATCGCCTACCTGCTCGGCTTCGCCGACACCAGCAGCTTCAGCCGCGCCTTCAAGCGCTGGACCGGGAAGACTCCCAGCCAGTACCGGGAGGGGGGACGCTAGCCTCGCCAGAGGTGGCGCCGCACATGGCGCATCCTGGCGAGAACCACGCGCACCGCGATCAGACCAGCCCCTGGATACCCGCCAGCACCAGCAGCAGCGAGCCGGCGGCGAGCAGCGTCTGCAGGGTGATGATGCCCGCCATCAGGTGACCGTCGCCGCCCAGCTGGGTAGTCAGCACATAAGACGTCGGCGCGGTGGGCAGGGCGAAGAACAGGATCAGTACGCTGCTTTCCAGCGTCGGCAGACCACTCAGACGCGCCACGCCGAACGCCAGCAGCGGCATCGCCAGCAGGCGCACGGCGCAGTTCCAGCCCAGCGCCGGGACTTCCCCGGCGAGCTCCTGCGGTCGCAGCGCGGCGCCCACGCAGAGCAGGCCGAGGGGCAGGCTGGCGGCACCGAGCATGCTCAGCAGGCGCTCGCTGCCGCCGGGCAGGCCGACGCCAGAGAGGTTGACCACGGCGCCACCCAGGCAGGCGAGAATCAGCGGATTCTTCAGGATCGGCAGGGCCAGCGAGCGCAGGCTGACGCCACGCTCGGCGGTCAGCGCCCATACCGACATCACATTCACCGCCGGCACCATCAGCGCCAGCATCAAGGCCGCCAGGGTCAGCCCCGGCTTGCCGAACAGGCTGCCGACCACGGCCAGTCCGAGGTAGGTATTGAAACGCAGCACGCCCTGGGCGAACGCGCCGAAGCGTGCCGCCGGCCAGCCGCGCAGGCGACGCATCAGCAGCAGCCCGAGCCAGGCGGCGCCCAGCCCGATCAGCACCGCCGCGGCCAGGCGCGGCAACGCCGGGTTGTCCAGCGGCGCGCTGGCGAGGTTGCCGAAGAGCAGGGCGGGGAACAGCAGGAAGTAGTTGATCCGCTCGGCGCCGGGCCAGAAGGCTTCGCTGGGAAAGCCGCTACGCCGCAGGAGGAAACCGCCGATAATCAGGGCGAACAATGGCCACAGGGCCAACAGCAGATCAGTCACGGGAACCCCCGGTAGTGGTGGAGGCCAATCCTGGCGAGCCACGCGGCGGTCGGTCAATGGCCGAGGAGGAATTCATGCAGGAGAGTCACCAGGGCGGCTGCCACTGCGGCGCGCTGCGTTACCGCTTCGCCGCGCCGCTGCGCGATATCGCCCACTGCCACTGCTCGATCTGCCGGCGCACCAGCGGCGGCCTGGTCACGACATGGATCGGCGTGCCGCTCGAGACGTTCGAGTGGCTCCACGGCACGCCGGCGCAATACGCCTCGTCCGACACCTGCACCCGCTACTTCTGCGGCACCTGCGGCGCCCAGCTGGCGCTGTTCACCCGCCTCAGCCCGCTGACCCTGGACGTCACCATTGCCACCCTGGACGAACCGCAGCGAGCGCCCGCCGACCGGCATATCTGGGTGACCACCCGACTGCCCTGGCTGACACTCGACCCGCACTTGCCCAGCGAGGACGAAGAAGCGCTCTAGCCTGCCGCCAGCTGCCGGCGCAGCTCCGCCAGCACCGGCGCGCTGTCCGGGCGCACACCGCGCCACAGCAGGAAGGCCTCGGCCGCCTGCTCCACCAGCATGCCCAGCCCATCCAGGGCCGCGCGCGCGCCGTGCTCGACGGCCCACTGGCAGAACGCCGTCGGCTGGCGGGAATACATCATGTCGTAGCACAGCGTGTGGCCAGGCTCGATCAGGCTGGCCGCGATCGGTGGCACCTCGCCGGTCAGGCTCGCCGAGGTGCCGTTGACGATCAGGTCGACCGGCGCGTCCAGCCAGTCGAAACCGCTGGCCATGATCGGCCCGAGGTCGGCGAACTCGGCGGCCAGCGCCTCGGCCTTCGCCACGCTGCGGTTGGCCACCACCAGCGCCTTCGGCCGTTCGCCGAGGAAAGGCTCCAGCACGCCGCGCACCGCTCCTCCCGCGCCGAGCAGGAGGATGCGCTTTCCGCTCAGCGAGAAGCCTGCGTTCACCGCGAGGTCGCGCAGCAGCCCGGCACCGTCGGTGTTGTCGCCCAGCAGGCGGCCGTCGGCGAGCTTCTTCAGCGTGTTCACCGCCCCGGCGCGTTGCGCCCGTGCGCTGAGCTGGTCGGCGAGCTGGAAGGCCTGCTCCTTGAACGGCACGGTGACGTTCCCGCCCAGGCCCTCGGCGAAGAAACCGCGGGCGAACCCGGCGAAGTCGTCCAGCGGCGCCAGCAGTGCCTCGTAGCTGAGGGCCTGGCCGGTCTGCTCGGCGAACAGGCGGTGGATCAGCGGCGACTTGCTGTGGCCGATGGGGTTGCCGAAGACGCAGTAGCGGTCCATGGAAGCGGCTCCTCGAAGGGTATGGGTCTGCGGCGCGGCGGGCTCAGGGCTGCAGGCCCAGCCAGTCGCGATCGGTGAGGAAATACTCGGTCAGCCGTGCCTCTTCGCTGCCCGGCTCGGGCTTCCAGTCGTAGCCCCAGCGCACCTGCGGCGGCAGCGACATGAGGATCGACTCGGTGCGCCCGCCGGATTGCAGGCCGAACAGCGTGCCGCGGTCGTAGACCAGGTTGAACTCGACGTAGCGCCCGCGGCGGAAGGCCTGAAACTCGCGCTGCTGCTCGCTGAACGGGGTCGCCTTGCGGCGCTGGATGATCGGCAGGTAAGCCTCGAGGTAGGCATCGCCCACCGCGCGCATGAAGGCGAAGCTGGTGTCGAAATCCCAGGCATTGAGGTCGTCGAAGAACAGCCCGCCGATGCCGCGCGCCTCGCCACGGTGCTTGAGGTGGAAGTAGCTGTCGCACCACTTCTTGTAGCGCGGATAGACATCGGCGCCGAACGGCGCGCAGGCGGCGCGGGCCACCTCGTGCCAGTGCACGCAATCCTCTTCCACGGCGTAGAAGGGCGTCAGGTCGAAGCCGCCGCCGAACCACCAGACCGACTCCTCGCCCTCCTTCTCGGCGCTGAAGAACCGCACGTTGGCGTGGGACGTGGGCACGTGCGGGTTCTCCGGGTGGATCACCAGCGACACGCCGAGCGCCTGGAAGCCGCGCCCGGCCAACTCCGGGCGGTGCGCGCTGGCCGACGGCGGCAGGCCGGTGCCGAACACGTGGGAAAAGTTGACCCCGCCTTTTTCGATCAGCGCGCCGTCGCCGATGACCCGCGTGCGGCCACCGCCACCCGCCGGGCGCTCCCAGGCGTCCTCGGCGAAGCGCGCGCGGCCGTCCTCGGCCTCCAGCGCGGCGCAGATACGGTCCTGGAGGTCGAGCAGATAGGCCTTCACGGCCCCGGTCTTGTCGTTCACGAAAATCACCCTGCAAACAGCGGCCAAGGCCCGCGCGGCGGCGGCCGGCGGGCGGAAAAGGGCGCCAGCATAGCATTCGCCCGCGGCCTGCCGCAGTTGACGCTGTCGGCCCGAGGCGGTTGGATAAGGGCCTTTCGCCGCGACGCCAACAGGCGTCGACGACCCATCACCGAGGAGTTGCACATGGCCAAACGTATCCAGTTCAGCCGCCACGGCGGTCCCGAAGTGCTCGAATACGTCGACTACGAACCCGCCCAACCCGGCCCGAACGAAGTCCGCGTGCGCAACCGCGCGATCGGCCTCAATTTCATCGACAACTACTACCGCGACGGTCTGTATGCGCCGCCTGCGCTGCCCTCCAGCCTCGGCACCGAAGGTGCCGGCGAGATCGAGGCGGTAGGCGCCGGGGTGACGCACCTCAAGGTCGGTGAGCGCGTCGCCTACGCCACCGGACCGCTGGGCTCCTACAGCGAACTGCACGTATTGCCCGCCGCCAACGTGGTCCGGCTGCCGGAGAGCATCAGTTTCGAGCAGGCTGCGGCGGTGATCCTCAAGGGCCTCACCGTGCAATACCTGCTGCGCCAGACCTATCCGGTCAAACGCGGCGACATCGTGCTGTTCCACGCGGCGGCCGGCGGGGTCGGCTCCATCGCCTGCCAGTGGGCCAGGTCGCTGGGAGCGAAGCTGATCGGTGTGGTCGGCTCGGCGCAGAAGGCCGAGCAGGCGAAGGCCTTGGGCGCCTGGGCGACCATCGACCGGACCCTGGAAGACATCCGCCAGCGCGTGCTGGAACTGACCGACGGAGCGAAATGCCCGGTGGTCTACGACTCGGTGGGCAAGGACACCTGGGGGATTTCCCTCGACTGCGTGGCGCCACGCGGTCTGATGGTCAGCTTCGGCAATTCCTCCGGCGCGGTCAGCGGCGTGAACCTCGGCATCCTCGCGCAGAAGGGTTCGCTGTACGTCACCCGGCCGACGCTGGGGAGCTATGCGAACAGCGCCGAGAACCTGCAGACAATGGCCGACGAGCTGTTCGAGATGATCGCCAGCGGCGCGATCACGGTGGACGTCGCCCAGCGCGTGGCGTTGAGCGACGCGGCCCGCGCGCAGACCGAACTGGCCGCCGGCCGCACCACCGGCTCTACGGTACTGCTGCCGGACTGACCGCCGCCGTCAGGCCTCGCGCACCACCTTGCCGGTGCGCAGGTCGCGGATCAGGCTGGGGTTCTTGCGTCCGCCCAGATAGCCGCCGAGGACGTGGTCCAGCTGCTTCGGAAAGTACTGCTCGACACGCAGGCGACTGCGCGCGGCGGGACGCCCGGAAGGGTTCGCCGACGTGGACACCAGCGGGCCGGTGAGGGCGCAGAGTTCGCCGACCAGCGAATGGTCGCTGACGCGCAGCGCAACGCTGTCGTGTTCGCCGGTGATCCATTCCGGCAGGCGGTTCTGGTGCGGCACCAGCCAGGTATTCGGGCCGGGCCAGGTGCTCGCCAGCCGCGCCAGCCACGCCTCGGGCAGGTCGTCGAGAAGGAAGTCGAACTGGCGAATGGTGTCGGCGACCAGGATCAACCCCTTCTCCACGGGGCGCTCCTTGAGCGCCAACAGCCGGTACACCGCCTCGCTGCACCAGGGATCGCAGCCCAGTCCCCAGACCGCCTCGGTCGGATAGGCGATCACCCCGCCATTGCGGACCACCCGTGCCGCCTGTTGCACTTTCCAGCTGCTGACCATCGCTCGTCTCCCGTCGCAAAAACCTGCGCAGTGTACCCAAGCGAGGCGGCGCTGGAAGCGCTAGCGCCGCACGCCGAGCCAGCGACCGGCTTCGCTGGCGACGCGGCCGTCCAGTTCGAGATCGGTGAGTGCGGCGAGCACCTTCGGCAACGGCCAGCCACTGGCCTCGGCCAATGCCTCGCTGCTGTAAGGCGCGGCGAACAGCAGCTCCAGCAGCGGATGCGTCGGCGCTGGGGGCTCGCCGACGGACGCGGTGGGCGAAACGACCTGCCAGCCGCGCAGGGCTTCGAGGATGTGCTCGACGCTCTCCACCAGCAGCGCGCCGTCGCGGATCAGCTGGTGGCAACCGCGCGCGCCGGGATGATGGATCGAGCCAGGGATCGCATAGACCTCGCGGCCCTGCTCGGCGGCCAGCCGCGCGGTGATCAGCGAACCGCTGGAGGGGCTCGCCTCGACCACCAGCACACCGACGGACAGTCCGCTGATGATCCGGTTGCGCCGCGGAAAGTTGCTCGCCTGCGGCGGGCTGTCCAGCGGCAGCTCGGACACCAGCGCGCCGCCCTCGCGGGCGATGCGTTCGGCCAGCGCCTTGTGCCGCTGCGGGTAGATGCACTGCAGGCCGGTGCCCAGCACCGCCACGGTGGCGCCGCCCGCCTCCAGAGCGCCCAGGTGCGCGGCGCCGTCGATACCCAGGGCCAGCCCGCTGGTGATCACGAAGCCGCCACGTGCCAGGCTGCGCGCGAAGCTTTGCGCGGTATCCAGACCGGGCCTGGAGGCGCGCCGGCTGCCGACGATGGCCAGCTGCGGACGCTCCAGCAGGTTTACGTCGCCGGCGACGAACAGCAGCGGCGGGGCGTCCGGCAGCTCGGCGAGCAACGCCGGATAGCGCGGGTCATCCCACATCAGCAGATGGTGGTTCGGCTGTTCCAGCCAGGCCAGCGCCGCCGCGGCGCGTTCACGAATGTCCTGGCTGCGTCGCGGCTCCGCACAACCGGCCGGCAGCCCGAGCGCGCGCCAGGCGGCGGCTGGCGCGCTGAGGGCAGCGGAAGCGCCAGCGAAGGCCTGCATCAGTCGGGCGAAGCGCCGTGGCCCCAGTTCGGGCAGGCAGTGCAGGCGAAGACGGGCTTCGAGTTCCGCGGGGGAAAGGCTCATCGGCGATCATCCTTGATCGACGCGCCGGCCAGCGGCCGGCGCCAGATAGCAGAAGCCCCGCAGTGCGGGGCTTCGGGGTGGTCAGGGGTTCTTGACCTTGTCCAGCACCGACAACTGCCGGCTGGCGGCCAGCACCAGCCCGTAACTGAGTTTCTCGTAGGTGCGAAAGACCATCATCAGGCCGGCGCGCTCGTCGGGAATCTTCACCGATTCGCCGGTGACACGGTCGCGCACGGTTTCGCCGGTCTTGTACACCGCGAGCACGTTGCCTTCGGCCAGGCCATCGCGGCGGCCCTTGTTGATGGTCACCACGTCGAACTGACCGATCTGGTTGACGCCGCGCGGCACGTCGAGAATCACGCCATCCTCGATCGTCCGGGCCGGCTCACCGGGCATGAAGGAGGAGTTGATCGCGCGTTCCTCGGTGGGGAACAGGCGATCACCGAGGCGCACTTCCTGTGTCGAGCGGGTCAGCATCACGGTCGCAACGTCGCCTTCCTGGGCGACCATTTCGGCAGTGCCGATGTCGTCGGCGTTGATGCCGAGGAACTCCCCGGTTTTCGGATCCTTGTAGGTGCGGCCCTGGCGGAAGATGCCGTAGGCCGGCTGGTCGTCCTCGAAGGTGCCGCGGGCGTAGACGCGGTCACCGCTGCCACTGACGACGCGTTCGGCATTGCCGGCGACGATGTAGGGCGCGCGGAGGAACTCCTCGGGCGTATCGACGATGCGGTTGCTCAGGAGGAAGCTGTTGATGGCGTTCAGCGGGATGGTCGGGATGGCTTCGGCCATCGGCGTGCTGCGTACCTGCGGCGACAGCTTGATGGTTCCGCGCGAGGCGCCGCGCTCAAGTTGCAGGCGCGGCTGGCCGTCGACATAGAAGAGGGTGAGGACATCGCCGGGGTAGATCAGGTGGGGGTTTTCGATTTGCGGGTTGGCGTGCCAGATTTCCGGCCACTTCCAGGGTTCACGTAGAAACTTGCCGGAAATATCCCAGAGGGTGTCGCCGCTGACCACCGTATAGCGATCCGGATGACCTTCCTTGAGCTGCACGGCTGCCTGAGCCAGACCGCCGAAGGCGAGCAGCACCAGGGCGAACAGTGATTTCCTCATGCGGTGAATCCCTTTATCATGTCCATTCACGTGAAACGCTTGGAAGCCGCCCCGTGCGGGCTTTTCAGGCGTTTTTCAAAGCTGCTCATCATCTTAGCAGCGCTATTTGAATTTATTCCACAAGTGCATCACAAACGCATATGGCGATACTGAATATCCTCGAATTTCCCGATCCGCGCCTGCGCACCATCGCCAAACCGGTGGTCAGCGTCGACGATTCCACGCGCCAGCTGATCGACGACATGTTCGAGACCATGTACGACGCACCCGGGATAGGACTGGCCGCCACCCAGGTCAACGTGCACCAGCGCATCGTGGTGATGGACCTGTCCGAAGACAAAACCGAGCCACGGGTATTCATCAACCCGGAGTTCGAGGTGCTGACCGACGAAATGGGCCAGTACCAGGAGGGGTGCCTGTCGGTACCCGGTTTCTACGAGAACGTCGACCGCCCGCAGCAGGTCCGGATCAAGGCGCTGGACCGCGACGGCCAGCCCTTCGAACTGCTCGCCGAAGGCCTGCTGGCGATCTGCATCCAGCACGAATGCGATCACCTCAACGGCAAGCTGTTCGTCGACTACCTGTCCAACCTCAAGCGCGACCGGATCAAGAAGAAGCTGGAAAAACAGCACCGCCAGCAGGCTTGATCAGGTTTCCAAGGCTTGCTCCGGCAAGCCTTTTTGCATTCTGGAGCTCCTCTTTTGCGCATCGTTTTCGCCGGTACGCCGGAATTCGCCGCCCGCCACCTGCAGGTTCTGCTCGACGCCGGGCAGCCGATCGTCGCCGTCTACACCCAGCCGGACCGCCCGGCCGGACGCGGGCAGAAGCTGATGCTCAGCCCGGTGAAGCAGCTCGCCACGCAGCACGGGATTCCGGTGCTGCAACCGGCGACCCTGCGCGACCCCGCTGCCCAGGCCGAACTGGCGGCGCTGCAGCCGGACCTGCTGCTGGTGGTCGCCTACGGGCTGATCCTGCCGCAGGTCGTGCTCGACATCCCGCGCCTGGGCTGCGTCAACAGCCACGCCTCGCTGCTGCCGCGCTGGCGCGGCGCAGCACCGATCCAGCGCGCGGTGGAAGCCGGCGACAGTGAAAGTGGCGTGACCGTGATGCGCATGGAGGCTGGCCTGGACACCGGGCCGATGCTGCTCAAGGTGCGCACGCCGATCGCCGACGACGACACCGGCGGCAGCCTGCACGACCGCCTCGCCGAGCTGGGTGCCCAGGCGCTGCTGCAGGCGGTCGGCGGGCTCGCCGCGGGAAGCCTGGTCGACGAGATCCAGGACGATGCGCTCGCCACCTACGCGCGCAAGCTGGACAAGGACGAGGCGCGCCTCGACTGGACGCGTCCGGCCGTCGAGCTGGAGCGCCAGGTGCGCGCCTTCAATCCCTGGCCGGTGTGCCATTCGACCCTCGCCGGCGAACCCCTGAAGGTGCTCGCGGCGCGGCTTGGTGAAGGCCAGGGCCGGCCCGGCGAGATTCTCGCGGCCAGCCGTGACGGCCTGAGCGTTGCCTGCGGGGAGGGCGCGCTGCTGCTCACCCGCCTGCAGTTGCCTGGCGGCAAACCGCTGGACTTCGCCGACCATTACAACAGTCGCCGCGAACGCTTCCTGCCCGGCACGGTGCTCGGCCAATGAACCCGCGTCTGGCCGCCGCGCGAGCCCTGGCGGCGGTGTTGTCCGGCAAGGCCTCGCTGGGCAGCAGCCTGCCGCCGCTGCTGGAGCGGGTGGACGCCCGCGACCGTGGCCTGGCTCAGGACCTCGCCTTCGGCACCGCCCGCTGGCAACCGCGCCTGGCGCTGCTCGCCGAGAAGCTGCTGCAGAAACCGTTCAAGGCCGCCGACCGCGATGTCGAGGCCCTGCTGCTTATCGGCCTCTACCAGCTGTTCCATACGCGCATTCCGCCACACGCCGCGATCGGCGAGACCGTCGCCTGCGCCGACGGCCTGAAGAAGTCGTCGCTCAAGGGCCTGCTCAATGCCGTGCTGCGCAACGCCCAGCGCGACGGCGATGCGCTGACCGCCAGCCTGGAGCGCGATCCGGTGCTGCACAGCGCGCATCCACGCTGGCTGCAGAAGGCCCTGAAGGGGTTCTGGCCGGAGCACTGGCAGGCCATCTGCGCGGCGAACAACGCCCATCCGCCGTTGATCCTGCGGGTCAACCGCCAGCACGGCGCGCGCGATGCCTACCTCGCCGAATTGCAGGCCGCCGGCATCGCCGCCGCGCCCTGTGAATTCAGCCGCGACGGCGTGCGCCTGCTCGAAGCGCGCGACGTGAAGACCCTGCCAGGCTTCGCCGAGGGTCGCGTCAGCGTTCAGGACGAAGCCGCGCAGCTGGCCGCCGGCCTGCTCGACCTGGCGCCCGGCCAGCACGTGCTCGACGCCTGCTGCGCGCCGGGTGGCAAGACCTGCCACCTGCTGGAAGCCGAGCCGACGCTCGACGTGCTCGGCGTCGACCTGGAAGAAAAACGCCTGGTGCGGGTGCGCGAAAACCTCGCCCGCCTGGGCCTGAAAGCACGCCTGATCGCCGCCGACGGTCGCGCCACCGGCGATTGGTGGGACGGCCGGCCGTTCCAGCGCATCCTGCTCGACGCGCCGTGCTCGGCCACCGGCGTCATCCGCCGCCACCCGGACATCAAGCTGACCCGCCAGCCGGCGGACATCCCGGCGCTGGCCGCGCTGCAGGGCGAGCTGCTGGACGCGCTGTGGCCAACGCTGGAAGTCGGCGGCGTGCTGCTCTACGCCACCTGCTCGGTGCTGCCGACGGAAAACAGCGAGGTGATAGGTGCCTTCCTCGCCCGCCAGCCCGGCGCGCGCGAACTGGCGATCGCCGGCGGCTTCGGCATCGACCAGCCGCACGGCCGCCAGCTGCTGCCGCAGGAGGACGGCCACGACGGTTTCTACTATGCCAAGCTGGTGAAGATCGCCGCGACGCCGGCGAGCAAGGAGATCGGTTGAAAATCATCATCCTCGGCGCCGGCCAGGTCGGCGGCACCCTTGCCGAGCACCTCGCCAGCGAAGCCAACGACATCACCGTGGTCGACACCGACGGCGAGCGCCTGCGCGCCCTCGGCGACCGCCTCGACATCCGCACCATCCAGGGCCGCGGCTCGTTCCCCACGGTGCTGCGCCAGGCCGGCGCGGACGATGCCGACATGCTGGTGGCGGTGACCAACAGTGACGAGACCAACATGGTCGCCTGCCAGGTCGCCTTCACCCTGTTCCACACCCCGACCAAGATCGCCCGGGTGCGCGAGTCGGCCTACCTGACGCGCTCCGGCCTGTTCGACAACGACGCCATCCCGGTGGACGTGCTGATCAGCCCCGAGCAGGTGGTGACCAACTACATCAAGCGCCTGATCGAGTACCCCGGCGCGCTGCAGGTGATCGACTTCGCCGACGGCAAGGCGCAGCTGGTGGCGGTGCGCGCCTACTACGGCGGGCCGCTGGTCGGCCAGCAGCTGCGCCAGCTGCGCGAACACATGCCCAACGTCGACACCCGCGTGGCGGCGATCTTCCGTCGCAACCGGCCGATCACGCCGCAGGGCGACACCGTGATCGAGGCGGACGACGAGGTGTTCTTCATCGCCGCGACCGGGCACATCCGCGCGGTGATGAGCGAGATGCGCCGGCTGGAAAGCGACTACAAGCGCGTGGTGATCGCCGGTGGCGGGCAGATCGGCGAACGCCTGGCCGAGGCCATCGAGAGCCGCTACCAGGTCAAGGTGATCGAGATGAACCCGGCGCGCTGCCGGCACCTGTCGGACTCGCTGGACAGCACCATCGTGCTGCAGGGCAGCGCCTCGGACCGCGACCTGCTGCTGGAGGAAAACATCGCCGACGCCGACATCTTCCTAGCCCTGACCAACGACGACGAAGCCAACATCATGTCCTCGCTGCTGGCCAAGCGGCTCGGTGCACGCAA
Source organism: Pseudomonas sp. UBA6310 (assembly GCF_002438225.1). Lineage (NCBI taxonomy): Bacteria > Pseudomonadati > Pseudomonadota > Gammaproteobacteria > Pseudomonadales > Pseudomonadaceae > Pseudomonas > Pseudomonas sp. UBA6310. The sequence goes on from NZ_DJTK01000043.1 coordinate 19,070, forward strand.
GGTGATGAGCATCATCAACAACCCGGCCTACGTGGACCTGATCCAGGGCGGCGACATCGACGTGGCGATCAGCCCGCAGCTGGCGACCATCGGTTCGCTGCTGTCCCACGTGCGTCGCGGCGACATCGTCAGCGCGCACTCGCTGCGGCGCGGCGCCGCCGAAGCCATCGAGATCGTCGCCCATGGCGACTCGCGCTCGAGCAAGGTGGTCGGGCGCATGGTCGAGGAAATCGCCCTGCCGTCGGGCACCACCATCGGCGCCGTGGTGCGTGACGAGCAGGTGCTGATCGCCCACGACGACACGCTGATCGAGTCCGGCGACCACGTGATCCTGTTCCTCGTCGACAAGAAGCACATCCGTGACGTCGAGCGCCTGTTCCAGGCCGGCCTGACGTTCTTCTGATCCGACGGAGGGCGCATGCTCGAATCGCTGGAAAAGATGCTCGCCAGGGGCGTCGACAATTCGCTGCTGCGCTTCGGCCTCGGCAAGGGCTACCTGGACGCCGGCGACTTCCCGCGCGCCGCCGGGCACCTGCGCCGCTGCGTCGAGCTGGATGCCACCTATTCCGCGGCCTGGAAGCTGCTCGGCAAGGCGCTGTTGCAGGCCGGAGATCCAGCGGCCGCACGCGAGGCCTGGGGCCAGGGCCTGCAAGCCGCGCAGGCGCGCGGCGACAAGCAGGCGGAGAAGGAGATGACGGTGTTCCTGCGCAAGCTGGACAAGCCGTCGCCCGCGCAGCGCTGAGGTGCTAGCGGATCAGGACGACAGCGCCGGACTGCGCGGCAGCTGGCGCACGATCCAGTTCAGCAGAATCCCGTAGAGCGGCACGAAGAGGATCAGGCTGACTGTCAGCTTGATCGCGTAGTCGACGCTGGCGATCTCCACCCAGTTCGCCGCCATGAACGGGTCGCTGCTGTGCCAGAAGGCGATGGAGAAGAACACGAAGGTGTCCAGCAGGTTGCCGAGGATGGTCGAGGCGGTCGGCGCGATCCACCACTGGCGCATGCGCCGCAGGCGGTCGAACACCTGGATGTCGAGCAATTGGCCGAAGGCGTAGGCGAGGAAGCTGGCCAGGGCGATGCGGAAGACGAACAGGTTGAACTCGCCCAGCGCGGCGAAGCCGCCGAAGGCGCCATCGTGGAACAGCACCGAGACGATGTAGGAGGCGACCAGCGCCGGCAGCATCACCTTGGCGATCACCCGCCGCGCCGGTTCCTTGCCGAGCAGACGCACGGTGAGGTCGGTGGCCAGGAAGATGAACGGGAAGCTGAACGCGCCCCAGGTGGTGTGCCAGCCGAACAGCGAGATCGGCAGCTGCACCAGGTAATTGCTGGCGATGATGATGAGGATGTGGAAAGCGATCAGACCGGCCAGCGTCGCGCGGCGGGCCGATGAGGAAAACGTCGGCATCTTGCGTCCTTTTTGGAGTGATGGGGTGAGGGAACCCATTTCAGCGGCCGGCATTCTAGCCGCAGTGTCGCCTGCTGGTAAGCGTTTTCGTCGGCTCGGCGGCGAGCGGCGCGCCTAGCCGGCCTCCTCGTCGAGGATGAAGCGCACGCCGACGCCTTCGCCCTCCGTACGCATCACCTGCATCCTCAGCACCGGCGCCTCGATCGGCAGGTCCTGCACCTGGCCGCTGATCAGCGTGCCGATGGCGAGCCCGGCCAGTTGCGGGTGACGGATGAAGACGCCGCCGTCGGAGAGGTCGCGGGTCTGCGCGATGAGCTCGCCGAAGCTCTCATGGCTGATCTTGATTCTGCACTTGAGCGGGATGCGCGGATGACGACGCTGGTTGGACATGAGCAGCTTCCTCGGCATGGTGGCCACTTAATACCGTAGTTCGCCCGTCACGCCCAGCCCGCAGGGCGCTTCAGTACCAGCGGGCTTCCCCTTCCGGGCGCTTCTTGAAGCGCTTCATCGTCCACATGTACTGGCTGGGGTAGGTGCGCACGTAGTTGCCGATGGTCTCGCTCATGGACGCCACCGCCGCCTCGACGTCCTCGCCGTACATGGCCTCCGGCGCCGCTTCGATGATTACCCGATAACCGGAGCCGTCTTCCAGGCGCAACGCGTGGAGGAACACGCCCAGGGATTTCTTGTGGTCGAGCATGCCGGGGACGAACTTGCTGGTCAGCGCCCGCGTGCCGAGGAAGGGCACGAAGAAGCCGGCGGAAAGCGACGGCTCGGGGTCGGCGGGAATCCCTACGGCGCCGCCGCGGCGGACTTCCTTGATCACGCTGAGGATGCCTTCGCGGGTCGATGGCGCAACGCGATTGCCCATCTGCACGCGCTGGCGTTGCAGCAGGTCGTCGACCGCCTTGAGCTTCGGCGGGCGGTAGAAGATGATCGGTTTGCACTGCGCGCAGTAGAAATGATTGAGCACTTCCCAGTTGCCCAGGTGGCTGGTGATGCCGACCACGCCCTTGCCCGAGGCGAGTGCCTGCTGCAGCACCTCGAGCCCCTGGACTTCCCGCACCAGCGCCAGCGACTTGCTCGCCGGCCAGATCCACGCGCAGGCGCTTTCGGTGAGGGTCTTGCCGATGTCGATCAGGCTTCGGCGCAGGAGCTTTTCCAGCGCATCGGCGTCCAGTTCCGGGAAGCACTTGCTCAGGTTGGTCCGCGCCACTTCGCGCGTATCGGTGGGCAGGCGCCACATCAGCCAGCCGATGAATGCGCCGAGCCCCTGCACCACGCGCCAGGGCAGCAGCGCGAACAGGCGCAGGAAGCCTACGACCAACGCGCCTTTGAACTTCTCCACAACGGTCTCCGATTTTCAAAGGCCCGCATTGTACCCGTCTCGCCCACGCCTTTCAGCGCTACGGAGGTATCAGTTCATTGACAGAGCGCTATGACGATCGCATTCGAGGGTGTGGTCCATCACCATTCCGGTGGCTTGCATGTACGCGTAGCAGATGGTCGGGCCGATGAAGGTGAAGCCGAGTTTCCTGAGCGCCTTGCTCATCGCTTCGGCTTGCGCGGTCACCGCCGGCACGTCGCCGCGCCCGTCGAAGCGGTTGATCCTCGGTTGGCCGCCAACGAACGACCAGAGCAGCGTCACCGGGTCCTCGAGCTTCAGCCAGGCCTGCGCATTCCGGCGCGCGGCCTGCAGTTTGAGCCGGTTGCGGATGATGCCGGGGTCCTGCATGCGCTCCTCGATCTCCTCGTCGGTCATCCGCGCCAGGCGCTCGGCATCGAAACCGAACAGCACCTCACGGTAGCGCTCGCGCTTCTTCAGCACGGTTATCCACGACAGTCCCGCCTGGAAACCTTCGAGCAGCAGCATCTCGAACAGCCGCTGCGGATCGCGCTGCGGCACACCCCATTCCTCGTCGTGGTAGGCAATGTAGAGGGGATCGTCGGTGCACCAGAAGCAGCGCGGCATGGGCGTGGACCTGAGGGGGAAGGGCTGGACACTATAGCCAGGATACTGGTTAAAAAAACAGGTATCGAGTGGCGATTCGCGCGTCGACGACCGACGTCGGGCTGCGCGCCCTGCGGGATGGCCGCGGCTTCGGTATACTCCCCGGTTTTTCGTCGCAGCCTCAACGGGTGATCTTTCTTGAGCCAGACCAAGCCCTCCGTGCGCACCTTCCAGGATCTGATTCTCGCCCTCCAGCAGTACTGGGCCGAGCAGGGCTGCGTGGTGATGCAGCCCTACGACATGGAAGTGGGCGCCGGCACCTTCCACACCGCCACGTTCCTGCGCGCCATCGGCCCGGAAACCTGGAACGCCGCCTACGTGCAGCCTTCCCGGCGTCCGGCCGACGGCCGCTATGGCGAGAACCCCAACCGCCTGCAGCACTACTACCAGTTCCAGGTGGTGCTCAAACCCAATCCGGAAAACTTCCAGGAGCTTTACCTCGGCTCGCTGAAGCGCATCGGCCTCGACCCGCTGGTGCATGACATCCGTTTCGTCGAGGACAACTGGGAATCGCCAACCCTCGGCGCCTGGGGTCTTGGCTGGGAGATCTGGCTGAACGGCATGGAAGTCACCCAGTTCACCTATTTCCAGCAGGTCGGCGGCATCGAGTGCTACCCGGTGACCGGCGAGATCACCTACGGCCTGGAACGCCTGGCCATGTACCTGCAGGGCGTCGACTCGGTCTACGACCTGGTCTGGACCGACGGTCCGTTCGGCACCGTGACCTACGGCGACGTGTTCCACCAGAACGAGGTGGAGCAGTCCACCTACAACTTCGAGCACGCCAACGTCGACAAGCTGTTCGAGCTCTTCGATTTCTACGAGTCCGAGGCCAACCGCCTGATCGAGCTGGAGCTGCCGCTGCCGACCTACGAGATGGTCCTGAAGGCGTCGCACACCTTCAACCTGCTCGACGCCCGCCGCGCCATCTCGGTGACCGCGCGCCAGCAGTACATCCTGCGCGTTCGCGCACTCGCCCGCGCCGTGGCGCAGAGCTACCTGCAGGCCCGCGCGCGCCTCGGCTTCCCGATGGCCACTCCCGAATTGCGTGACGAAGTACTGGCCAAGCTGAAGGAGGCCGAATAATGACCGCCAAGGATTTTCTGGTTGAACTGGGCACCGAAGAGCTGCCGCCGAAAGCGCTGAAGAGCCTCGGCGATGCCTTCCTCGCCGGCATCGAAAAAGGCCTCAAGGGCGCCGGCCTCGGCTACGCTTCCGCGCGCGTCTACGCCGCGCCGCGGCGCCTCGCGGTGCTGGTCGAGCAGTTGGACAGCCAGCAGCCGGACCGCAGCGTCAACCTCGACGGCCCGCCGATCCAGGCCGCCTTCGACGCCGAAGGCAACCCCACCGCCGCGGCCCTGGGCTTCGCCAAGAAATGCGGCGTCGACCTCGCCGAGGTCGACCGCAGCGGCGCCAAGCTGAAGTTCAGCCGCAGCATCCCCGGCCAGCCCGCCATCGGCCTGCTGCCGGGCCTCGTCGAGACCTCGCTGAACGACCTGCCGATTCCCAAGCGCATGCGCTGGGCGGCGCGCAAGGAAGAGTTCGTGCGCCCAACGCAATGGCTGGTGATGCTCTTCGGCGACGACGTGATCGACTGCGAGATCCTCGCCCAGACCGCCGGCCGCGAGAGCCGCGGCCACCGTTTCCATCACCCCGACGCGGTGACCATCGCCAGTCCGGCCGCTTACGCCGAAACCCTGCGCGGCGCCCACGTGATCGCCGACTTCGCCGAGCGCCGGGCGCTGATCGCCGCCCGCGTCGCCGAACTGGCCGCGGCCGAGCAGGGCAGCGCGATCGTGCCGCCGGCGCTGCTCGACGAGGTCGCCGCGCTGGTCGAATGGCCGGTGCCGCTGGTCTGTTCGTTCGAGGAACGCTTCCTCGCCGTGCCGCAGGAAGCGCTGATCTCCACCATGCAGGACAACCAGAAGTACTTCTGCCTGCTGGACGCCCACGGCAAGCTGCTGCCGCGCTTCATCACGGTGGCCAACATCGACAGCCTGGACGCGACGCAGATCGTCTCCGGCAACGAGAAGGTGGTGCGTCCGCGCCTCACCGACGCCGAGTTCTTCTTCAAGCAGGACAAGAAGCAGCCGCTGGAAAGCTTCAACGAGCGGCTGAAGAAGGTGGTCTTCCAGGCCCAGCTCGGCACCGTCTACGACAAGGCCGTGCGCGTCTCGAAACTGGCGGCGTTCATCGCCGAACGGGTCGGCGGCGATGCGCGCAACGCCGCGCGTGCCGGCCTGCTGAGCAAGTGCGACCTGGCCACCGAGATGGTCGGCGAGTTCCCCGAGATGCAGGGCATCGCCGGTTACTACTACGCGCTCAACGGCGGCGAGCCGGAAGACGTGGCGCTGGCGCTGAACGAGCAGTACATGCCGCGCGGCGCCGGCGCCGAGCTGCCGACCACCCTGACCGGCGCCGCCGTGGCGGTGGCCGACAAGCTCGACACCCTGGTCGGCATCTTCGGCATCGGCATGCTGCCCACCGGCAGCAAGGACCCCTATGCCCTGCGTCGCGCCGCCCTCGGCGTGCTGCGCATCCTCATCGAGAAGGGCCTGGACCTGGACCTGAACGAGACCGTCGCCTTCGCCATCCGCCAGTTCGGCGGCCAGGTGAAAGCCAACGGTCTGGCCACCCAGGTGCTGGATTTCGTCTTCGACCGCCTGCGTGCGCGCTACGAGGACGAAGGCGTGGACGTCGCCGCCTACCAGGCAGTGCGCGCGCTGCAGCCGGGCTCGCCGCTGGACTTCGACCAGCGCGTGCAGGCGGTTCAGCTGTTCCGCCGCCTGCCGGAAGCCGCTGCCCTGGCCGCCGCCAACAAGCGCGTGTCGAACCTGCTCGGCAAGTTCGACGGCACGCTGTCGGCCGGTGTCCAGGCGCACTACTTCGACAACCCCGCCGAGTTCTCCCTGTACGCCGCGATGCAGCAGGCCGACCAGGCGGTCCGGCCGATGGCGGCGGCGCGGCAGTACAGCGAGGCGCTGGCGCGCCTGGCGGCACTGCGCCAACCGGTGGATGCATTCTTCGAAGCGGTGCTGGTGAACGCCGAGGACGCCTCGGTTCGCGCCAACCGCTACGCGCTGCTGGCGCAGTTGCGCGGGCTGTTCCTCGGCGTGGCGGACATTTCGCTGCTGGGGTGAGGAAGGGGGGATGCCGCCACGCGGCTGACCCCTGCTGCGCGCCGAAGCCGGCGGAAACGCCGGCTGCTAAGGCATGCGGTGGCGAACGCGGTTCAGGGGACGGCTACACCCGTCCCGCCGGCCTCAATCGTCATCGTCGTCGTCATCGTCCATCTTGCGCCGCGGCACCAGTTTGGGGTCGACCAGGATGGCACGGTAGATCTCCACGCGGTCGCCCGGCTGCAGCGGGGCTTCCAGCTTCACCAGCTTGCCGTAGATGCCGACCTTGCTCTTCGCCAGGTCCAGCGCCGGGAAGCGCTTGAGCACCCCCGAACGCTCGATGGCGTCGCGCACGCAGCAGTCCTCCGGCACGTCCAGTTCCAGCCAGGCCTGATTATTGGCCTCGGCATAAGCAACGACGATCTGCATGTTCTTGCTCCCTGAAAGTCAGTGGCAGCCACCGCCGAGCGCGGCGGCGGGTGCGGCCTGGACGCCCTGGCGTGCCTGCTGGCGCTGATCGATCCAGCGCTTGAGCGCGAGCAGGAAGCCCAGCGCGAAGAACGCGCCCGGCGGCAGGATCATCAGCAGGAAGCCCTTGTAGTCGGGGATCACCCGGGTCTCGAGGAAGGCGAACGACGAGCCGAGCAGCAGGTGCGCGTCGGCGAACAGCGTGCCGTTGCCGATCAGTTCGCGGATCGCGCCGATCAGGGTCAGCGCGAAGGTGAAGCCCAGGCCCATGAACAGACCGTCGAGGGTCGAGGCGAACACGCCGTTCTTCGAGGCGAAGGCTTCCGAACGGCCAAGCACCGCGCAGTTGGCGACGATCAGCGCGATGTACAGGCCGAGCACCTGGTACAGCGCGTGGGCCCAGGCGTTCATCATCATGTCCAGCAGTGTCACCAGGGTGGCGATGATGACGATGAACACCGGAATGCGGATGGCCTCGGTCACCGCCTGGCGAATCATCGACACCAGCAGGTTGGCGCAGACCAGCACCAGCGTCGTGCACAGGCCCATGCCCAGGCCGTTGGTCGCCGAGCCGGTGACCGCCATGGTCGGACACATGCCGAGCACCTGGGCGAACACGATGTTGTTGCTCCACAGTCCGTCCTGGGCGATGCGCAGGTAGTTGCTCATTGCGATTCTCCGGCGGCGAGGGTTTCGCCGAACAGTTGCTGGCGATGGCTGGCAAAGAACTCCAGGCCCTCACGGATTTCCTTGACCACCGCGCGCGGGGTGATGGTGGCGCCGGCGAACTGGTCGAAGTCGCCACCGTCCTTCTTCACGGCCCAGCGCTCCAGGGGCGGATTGCCCAGCGAGAGACCCTGGAAGCGGGTGATCCAGGGGTTCTTCTCGACATCGATCTTGTCGCCCAGCCCCGGGGTTTCCTTGTGCTTGAGCACCCGTGCGCCGAGCAGCGCGCCTTCCGGCGAAATGGCCAGCAGCACCTCGATGTCACCGGCATAGCCGCGCCCGTGCACGGCGAAGATCGCCGCCACCGGCTTGCCCTGCAGCGTGGCGCGGTAGACGTCGAGCGGGCCTTCCGGGCCGTCGACCCGCGCGCGGGTCTGCAGCAGGTCGTTGTCGTAACTGCCGTGCGGCAGCACGCGGGACAGATTGTTGCGCAGGTCCTGGGCCTCGGCGGCGAGGATCGGGTCGTGCGTGCGCTGCGCCGCCCAGCCAAGGGCGGCGCAGGTGACCAGGACCACGGCGCCGAGCATCAGGCTCTGGTAGCTGAGGTAGCCGTGCAGACGCTGCCAGTTCATGGCGCCCTCCGGTTGAATGGTTGCAGGGCGGCACCCTGGCGGTTGCGGCCATAGATGCGCGGACGCAGGTAACGGTCGATCAGCGGAGTCGCCGCGTTCATCAGCAACAGGGCGAAGGCCACCGCCTCGGGATAGCTGCCGTAGGTGCGGATCAGGTAGATCAGCACGCCGCAGAGCAGGCCGAAGAGCAGCCGCCCGGCGGCGGACGCCGGGCAGGTCACCGGGTCGGTGACGATGAACCAGAGGGTCAGCATGAAGCCGCCGGAGAGCAGGTGATAGAGCGGGCTGGCGTAGCGCAGCGGATCGATCAGGTACATCACCAGCGCCGGCAGGGCGAGGCCGAGGGTCAGCCCCACGGGCGCCTGCCAGGTGATCACCCGGCGCGCCAGCAGGAAGCAGCCGCCGAGCGCCAGCAGCAGTGCGGAACCCTCGCCCATGCTGCCGGCGCGCTCGCCGAGCAGCGCCTGCAGCGGCCGGTAGATGTCCGCCAGCGCCGCGCTCAATGCGCTACCGCGGCTCAGCTCGGTCTTCACGTGGCCGAGCAGGGTGGCCGAAGCGTAGGCGTCGGTCTGCGCCCCACCGAAGGTGATCTGCAGGGACTCGAGGAAACCCGGCGCCGGCAGGCTGCCCAGCGCGAGCGGCTGCACCCAGCGGGTCATTTCCACCGGGAAGGCGATCAGCAGGATCACGCGTGCCGCCATCGCCGGGTTGAACAGGTTCTGCCCCAGCCCGCCGAACAGCTGCTTGACCAGCCCGATCGCCAGCAGCGCGCCGACCAGCGCCACCCACCAGGGCGCCCACGGCGGCAACGAAAGCGCCAGCAGCCAGCAACTGAGCAGCGCCGAACCATCGCCGAGGGCGCGCAAAGGGCGTTTCTGCAGGCGCAGGCAGAGCGCCTCGATGATCAGCCCGCAGAGGATGCAGGTGAGGAACAGGAACACTGCCGGCCAGCCGTACTGGCTGAAGCCGTAGAGGGTCGCGGGGAGCAGCGCGAGGATCACCTCGAGCATCATTCGCCGCAGGCTGGGCCCGGCGTGGGCGTGTGGCCCGTGGACCACGCTGGTCTCGCTCATTGGCTTTTCTCCGTCTGCGCCATGGCCGCCGCGCGACGCGCCGCCAGCCGCGCCTGTTCGCGGGCGAAGCGGGCCTCGCGCTGCTCGGCGAGCCGGCGCGTGGCGTCCAGCTTGCGTTGCTGGCGGGCCATCGTGGCCAGCTCGTTGCGCGCGTAGTTGAAGTAGTGGGTCAGGGGGATGTTCGACGGGCAGATGTACGAGCAGGCGCCGCAGCCGATGCAGTCCTTCAGGCCGAGGGCCTGCGCACCCTTGAGGTCGCCGTTGCGGATGTAGGCGGCCATCTCCAGCGGCATCAGCCCCTGCGGGCAGCCGCGCACGCAGTTGGCGCAGCGCACGCAGGGCTCCGGCGCGCGCTCGGCGACTTCCGCCGCGGAAAGTGCCAGCACCCCGCTGCAGCCCTTGACCACCGGCACGTCGGCACGCGGCAGTTGCATGCCCATCATCGGCCCGCCCATGACCAGGCGTGCCGGGGTTTGCAGATAGCCACCGGCGCCTTCGACCAGGCGGCTGATGAGGGTGCCGAAGGGCACTTCCCAGTTTCCCGGGTGGGCCATCGCGCCACCGGCCAGGGTGACGATGCGTGACACCAGCGGTTGCCCGTGGCCCAGGGCGCGCGCGACGCTGTAGGCGGTGGCGACGTTGTGCACCAGCACGCCGGCGTCGGCGGCGCGGCCGCCGGCGGGGATTTCGCGGCCGGTCAGCCATTTCACCAGTTGCTTGTCCGAACCCATCGGGTAGCGGCTGGGCACCGACTGCACCTCGACTTCAGTACCGAGCGCGGCCAGGCGCAGCGCGGCGAGGGCTTCGGGCTTGTTGTCCTCGACACCCAGCAGCACCTGGCGCGCCTGCACGGCATGACGGATCAGCCGCGCGCCGGTGATCACCTCGGCGGCGCGCTCGCGCATCAGCAGGTCATCGCTGGTCAGGTAGGGCTCGCACTCGCCGCCGTTGATCACCAGCGTGTCGATGCCGCGGCGCAGGCTCAGCTCCAGCTTCACCGCGGAAGGAAAGGTCGCTCCGCCGAGGCCGACGATACCGGCCTCGCCCACCCGCCGGCAGACGTCTTCCGGCGCCAGGGCGAAGGGATCGGCGGCGACCTCCAGGTCGACCCAGCGGTCGTCGCCGTCGACTTCCAGCACCAGCGTCGGCAGCGGCAACCCGGACGGATGCGGCGCCGGGTATTCGCCGAGCGCGCGCACCAGCCCGGACGTCGGCGCATGCAGCGGCGCGGAGATGTTGCCCTGGCCGGCGGCCAGCAGTTGACCCTTGAGCACGCGCTGGCCGACGCCAACCACCGGCATGGCCATCTCGCCGACGTGCTGCTGCAGCGGGATGAACAACAGTTCGGGCAGCGGAAGTCGACGGATCGGCTGCGCGCTGGACTCTTCCTTGCGACCGGCCGGATGGACCCCGCCGCGCCAACGATTCCATTTCATCCTCATACCTCTCGGGTCGCCAAGGGCCGTTCCCAGCCCCAGGTCAGCAGGCTCGGGGGCACCGGGGTCAGCTGTATCGCCTCGGTGGGGCAGATCGCCTGGCATTTGCCGCAGGCGGTGCAGGCGTCGCCGAACACCTGGTGCAATTGCTTGGCGGCGCCCATCACCGCATCGGTGGGGCAGACCTTGAAGCAGCGGGTGCAGCCGATGCACAAGTGCTCGAGCACCTGTGCCACGCGCGGCACGTCATCGGGCATGTCGGCGAGGTTCATCTCTACGCCGAGGCGCTCGGCCAGCGCCTGGGCCACCGCGCGACCACCGGGCGGACACAGGGTCAGCGGAGCCTCGCCCTTGGCCAACGCCTGTGCGGCGCCGGCACAGCCGATGTAGCCGCACTGGCCGCACTGGCTGCCGGGAAGCATCTTCAGCAGCTCTTCCTCGAGCTCATCGCGCGGCACGCGCAGCAGGCGGTCGGCACCGCCGAGCAGGAAGCCCAGGGCCAGGCCGAGGGCGGTCAGCGGCATTACGGTCATCAGCATGGGAGTGCTCCTTAAAGTCCGCCGAGGCCGGCGAAGCCCATGAACGCCACGGCCAGCAGGCCGGCGCAGACGAAGGCGATCGGCGAGCCGCGGAACAGCGCGGGGGTGTCGGCCAGCGCCAGACGCTCGCGCAGGCCGGCGAACAGCACCATCACCAGGGTGAAGCCGAGCGAAGAGCCGAAGCCGTCGAGCAGCGAGACGGCGAAGCCGGCCTTGCTCGATGCGCTGACCAGCGGAATACCGAGCACCGCGCAGTTGGTGGTGATCAGCGGCAGGTAGATGCCGAGCACCTGGTACAGGCCGGGGCTGACCTTGCGCACCAGCATCTCGGTGAACTGCACGAGCGTGGCGATGATCAGGATGAACGCGAGAATGCGCAGGAACTGCAGCCCCAGCGGCGCCAGCATGAGGTTCTCGACCAGCCAGCAGCAGGCGGCGGCGAGGGTGAGCACGAAGGTGGTCGCCATGCCCATGCCGAGGGCGCTGTCGATCTTGCTCGACACCCCCATGAACGGGCAGAGGCCGAGAAACTTCACCAGGATCACGTTGTTGACCAGGGCGGTCGAGAGCAGCAGTAGCAGATAGTCAGACATGGGGGCACCTCCTTGGCTGTCCCAGCGCAAGCGCCGTGCCAGTCGAAAAAAGTGCGGCAAGCCCCCGTCATCCGCGGCCTGCGCCCAATCGGAGGGCATCGCGGAGCTGTCAGGCTTGGCCCGAAGGGCGGGGCTTTGTCGGGTATGGCACACAGCCCCGGGCGTCTGTATGTAGACCCGGCCGCGCGCCACGCCGCTGCGGCATTGGGGACTGGCGCATATCCCTATCAATGGAACGGTTATTGCTCCTTATCTAGGGTCCTCTCCGTGAGCGAGCGCGCCCGCATGTCCAGATCGACCTCTCTGAACTCCGACCCGTCCTCCGTCCCGAGCGAACCGGGCGATTACGATCAGCTTCCGCCCCAGGTGTTCCGCCAGGCGGTCGAGCAGTCGGCGCTGGCGATCTCCATCACCGACGCCCACGCCCACATCGTCTATGCGAATCCGGCATTCCAGCGCGTCACCGGCTACACCCTGCCGGAGGTGATTGGCCGCAACGAGTCGATCCTCTCCTACCGGGTCACCCCGCCGATCGTCTACGAGAGCATGTGGGCGCAGCTGCTGCGGCAGAAGCCGTGGAACGGCCTGCTGGTGAACCGGCGCAAGGACGGCTCGCGCTACCTCGCCGACCTGACCATCACCCCGGTGCTCGACGAGGAGCAGAACATCACCCATTACCTGGGCATGCACCGCGACGTCACCGAGATGCACCGCCTCGAACGCCAGGTGCGCAACCAGAAGACCCTGATCGAGTCGGTGGTGGACGCTGCGCAGGTGGCGATGGTGCTGCTCGACTCGCGCGAGCGCGTGCTGCTCAGCAACCAGACCTACAAGAAGCTGATCGGCGACCTCGCGCCGGACCCGGCGCAACTGCTGCTTTCCGCGCTCGAGCGCGAGGTGCCGGCGTTCGACCGGGTCAACGCGCTGGCCAGCGGCTTCGCCCCGCTGGAAGTGCGCATCGACCGGCAGGACCGCGAACCGCTGTGGTTCAGCTGCGCCGGCTCGCTCATCGACGAGCAGGACACCAGCGCCGAAGCCTTCTACGAGAACCGCGGCTACCGCTACATGCTGCTGGTCGTGCAGGACATCAGCGAGCTCAAGCGCCAGCAGGACCACATCCGCGCCAGCGGCCTACGGGCCCTGCTCACCGAGCAGGAACGCGTGCGCAGCGTGCGTGAGACGCTGTCCGGGGCGATCTACCAGCTCGGCGGGCCGCTGAACATGATCGCCGCCGCAGCCAAGCTGCTGGAACGCCAGCCGCAGCTCGACCAGCAGGCGCTGAAGAAGATGTTCGATGACGTGCTGCGCGTCGGCGGCATGACCCTGGACAACCTGAACGCGAGCATTCCGGCGCTGGCCCAGGAGCCGCTGCAACCGGTCAACCTCAACGCCATCCTGCAGAACGTGCTGTGGATCCTCACCCCGCGTCTGCTCGGCCTGGGCATCGTCGTGGAGTGGCGTCCGGAGTCGCTGCTGCCCAACGTCAACGGCCTGCCGACCTCGCTGACCATGCTCTTCAAGCAGTTGCTGGACAACGCCATCGAGGGCATCGACGCCAGGCGCCAGGGCTCCCGCGAGATCAGCGTGACGACCCTGGCCCGCGAGGACCATGTCGAAGTTCTGATCGAAGACAGCGGCGCGGGCATCGCCGCCGAGCTGCAGAGCCGCGTGTTCGAGCCGTTCTTCACCACCAAGACGCGCGGCCAGCCGCACATCGGCATGGGCCTGACCATGGCCCAGGACGTTGTGATGCGCCACGAGGGCCTGATCGAGATCGACTCCGCGACCGGCCAGGGCTGCCAGGTAAGGGTGCAGATCCCCTATGTCTGAGTTCAACGAACGTCTCGACCAAGGCACCCTCCAGGCGATCCTCGCCGGCGAGCTGGAAACCCTGTTTCTGGTCAGCCGCGTGCTCTCTCATTCGCTCAACCTGAAGGAAACCCTCAGCTCGGTGCTGCAGGTGCTGCACGAACGCGGCGGCCTGGAGCGCGGCATGGTCTGCCTCGCCCCGCCCGGCGAGGACGGCCTGCTGGTGTATGCCGTGCAGGGCATGCCCGAGCTGACCGTCGGCGGCGTGCGTTACCAGACCGGCGAGGGCATCGTCGGCAGCGTCTTCGTCGAGGGCGCCGGACTGGTCTTGCCGCGCCTGGGCGACGACCCGCGCTTTCTTTCGCGGCTGGGCATCTACGATCCGCAACGCGCCTTCATCGGCATGCCGATCCGCAGCAGCCGGGAGATCATCGGCGTGTTCGCCGCGCAACCGAACACCGTGCACCTGCAGTTGCTCGAGGAGCGCGGGCGCTTCCTCGAGATGGTCGCCAACCTGATCGGCCAGAGCGTGCGCCTGGCCTGGGAAGTGGAAACCGAGAAGCAGGCGCTCAAGGACGAGCGCGACCAGCTGCGCCGAACGGTGCGCGCGCAGTACGGCTTCGACAACATCATCGGCCACTCCTTCGCCATGCGGCACGTGTTCGACCAGGTGCGCCAGGTCTCCAAATGGAACACCACGGTGCTGATCCGCGGCGAGACCGGCACCGGCAAGGAGCTGATCGCCAACGCCATCCACTACAACTCGCCGCGCGCACGCGGGCCGATGATCAAGCTGAACTGCGCGGCGCTGCCGGAGAACCTGCTGGAGTCCGAGCTGTTCGGCCATGAGAAGGGCGCCTTCACCGGCGCCATGACCCAGCGCCAGGGCCGCTTCGAGCAGGCCAACGGCGGCACCCTGTTCCTCGACGAGATCGGCGAAGTGTCCGCGGCGTTCCAGGCCAAGCTGCTGCGCGTGTTGCAGGAAGGCGAACTGGAACGCGTCGGCGGCACCCGCACGCTGAAGGTCGACGTGCGGGTGATCGCCGCGACCCACCGCGACCTGGAAAGCGACGTGGCCAAGGGCAAGTTCCGCGAGGATTTGTACTACCGGCTGAACGTGATGCCGATCGTCATGCCGCCGCTGCGCGAGCGCATGGAGGATATCCCCGACATCGCCCAGTTCCTCATCCAGAAGATCTCCCGCCTGCAGGGCCGCGAGCTGGAACTCACCGACGCCGCCCGGCGGGTGCTGATGCACCACGACTGGCCGGGCAACGTGCGCGAGCTGGAGAACAGCCTGGAGCGCGCCGCGGTGATGTCCAGCGACGGCCTGATCGACCGCGACCAGGTGCTGCTCACCGGGATCAACGAGCAGATCAACGTCGGCCGCAGCGAGCCCGTGGCGCTGGACGACGACAGCCTCGACGAACGTGAGAAGGTGATCGCAGCCCTCGAACAGGCCGGCTGGGTGCAGGCCAAGGCCGCGCGTCTCCTGGGCATGACGCCACGGCAGATCGCCTACCGCATCCAGACACTGAACATCCGCGTGAAGCAGCTGTAAGCCACCTGAAGGGCGCCGCAGCGCCTGCTGGCGATCGCCGCGCGCGGACCGCCAGCAGGCTCGCGCTTCTCAGCAGCAATCGTCCTCGACCCGGTACAGCAGGGTCTGCGCCTCGTCGTCCTGACGCCGCTCGAACAGCTCGTGGATGATGTTCACCTGCGCGTGCAGCAGCAGCCGGGCGTCGTCCTCGGAGCCGTCGCGGTCGCCGAGCTTTTCGCGGAAATAGCGGCACAGCACGCAGTTGCCGTCGTCTTCGGCGATGTGGTGCTGGATGCGCGCGTAGATCAGGCGGATGCAGTGGTCGCAATCGATGTAGGGCAGGTCGCCCTCACCGGCGATGCTGCGGTAGGTGGTCGTGGTGCCGCTGGTGTTCATGCTGCCTCCGGAAATGGGGCCCTCCGTCGCGGGAGAGCGGTCGCTGGAAGGCCATCCTAGGAAGCCGACGCGGCGCGGTCTGTCAGCCAGCCGACAGCGCGTTCTTTTCCTGCGCGCGCCAGCTGCTGTAGCGCCAGCCGCTGCGTTCGCGCAGCAGGTCGGCGCGGTGGATCAGGAAGGTGCCGCCGCCGTCCCGCTCGAGGATGCCCTCACGGGTCAGCCGGGCGATCAGCGACGACAACGTCTGCCGGGTGGTGCCGAGCAACTGGGCGATGTCCTCGGTGTTCAGCGCCAGCGGCAGGCGCCAGCTGCGCGCGTCGACCAGTTCGCCCTTGCGCAGCAGCATGCCGTCGAGAAAGCGCGCCAGGCGCCCCTCGACATCGCGAAAGGCCAGGTCCTCGATGATCTGCATGGCGTTGCCCAGCGACTGCGCCAGCACACGGATCACCACCGGCGCGGCCTCGGGCAGCTCCGCCAGCTTGCCGAGCATGGTCCGCGTCTCCGTCACCAGCACGTCGCACTCGCTGATCGCCTGCAGGTAGGCGCGGCTGTGGGTGCTGTAGATATCGCCGGGCTCGAGGAAGGTCAGCGTCTGCTCCTTGTCCTCGAACGTGAGGAACACGCGAATCCGCCCGCTGCGCAGGATGAACACGCTGTCGCGGATCTCCTGCGGGCCGCCAAGGATCTCGCCCTGCACCAGGCGGCGCACGCGGAAGCCTTCCAGCAGCGCGGCGCGCGAGGGTTCGGAGAGGGCATCGAGCAGGCGTTGGGACTGGTGATCGTTCATCGGCAGGCTCCGGTTCGGCGGTGTCGCGCGAGGCGACCACCCGGCATCCCCAGCAAGGAGCTTGCCGTCGCCGGCCTTCGCGACCAACCGTCGCAGCGGGCCCGCCAGCCGGCGCCCGGGCGGCCTTCGCCCGCGGGCCCGGCGACAGGCCCGACGCCGCGAAGGCGCAGGCCTGTCGCAAACCTCACATTCCTCCCATCGCACGTGGGGCGTTGTTCACACAGATCGCCGAAAGCGCCGGCGCGATTTTCGATATTCGTTTGAAAACAAAGGGTTGTCCTTCGACAGAGGCAACGGCACAGCGCTTGCACTCCGAGCTTCATCTCACCCGGAGGAAGCGTCCATGGACCTGCCCGTTCTGTTCAACGACCCACCGGCGTCTCCTTCGGGCGGCTGCGCGGCCAACTCGTGCGGTTCCAGCGATGACCAGCTCGGTCATCTGCCGGAGGCGATACGCGACAAGGTGTTCAACCACCCGTGCTACTCGGAGGACGCCCACCACTACTTCGCGCGCATGCACGTCGCGGTGGCGCCGGCCTGCAACATCCAGTGCCACTACTGCAACCGCAAGTACGACTGCGCCAACGAATCGCGCCCCGGCGTGGTGTCGGAGGTGCTCAGCCCGGAACAGGCGGTGAAGAAGGTCAAGGCGGTCGCCGCGGCGATCCCACAGATGAGCGTGCTCGGCATCGCCGGGCCGGGTGACCCGCTGGCCAACCCGCAGCGCACCTTCGACACCTTCCGCATGCTCAGCGAGCAAACCCCGGACATCAAACTCTGCGTCTCGACCAACGGCCTGAGCCTGCCGGAGAGCGTCGAGGAGCTGAGCAAGCACAACATCGACCACGTCACCATCACCATCAACTGCGTCGACCCCGAGGTGGGCGCGAAGATCTATCCGTGGATCTTCTGGCAGAACCGCCGCATCCGCGGCATCGAGGCCGCGCGCATCCTCATCGAGCAGCAGCAGCGCGGGCTGGAGATGCTGGTGGAGCGTGGCATCCTGGTGAAGGTCAATTCGGTGCTGATCCCCGGCGTCAACGACGAGCACCTCAAGGAGGTCTCGCGCATCGTCAAGGAGAAGGGCGCCTTCCTGCACAACGTGATGCCGCTGATCGCCGAAGCCGAGCACGGCACCTTCTACGGCCTCACCGGACAGCGCGAACCGACTCATGCCGAACTGCAGGCGCTGCAGGATGCCTGCGCCGGCGACATGAACATGATGCGCCACTGCCGCCAGTGCCGTGCCGATGCGGTCGGCCTGCTCGGCGAGGACCGTGGCGCGGAGTTCACCCTGGACA
This sequence comes from Pseudomonas sp. UBA6310, assembly GCF_002438225.1. NCBI lineage: Bacteria > Pseudomonadati > Pseudomonadota > Gammaproteobacteria > Pseudomonadales > Pseudomonadaceae > Pseudomonas > Pseudomonas sp. UBA6310. The sequence goes on from NZ_DJTK01000043.1 coordinate 36,848, forward strand.
AGATCGACGCCATGGAAATCGACTACGCCGCGGCGATGGAAACCCGCGCCCGGGTTCACGCCGATATCGCCGAGGAGCTCGCCCAACGCCGCCAGCACGGACCCGCGCCGGTGCCCATCCTGCAAGCGTCCGGGCCGACCGCGCTGATGGCGGTGGCCACCAAGGGCGGCGGCCTGGTCAACGAACACTTCGGCCACGCCCGCGAGTTCCTGATCTACGAAGCGTCCCCCGCTGGCGTGCGTTTCATCGGCCACCGCCGGGTGGAAACGCCCTACTGCGAGGGCGACAGCAGCTGCGGCGAAGGTGAAAGCGCGCTGGCGAAGATCATCGACGCACTGGAAGGCTGCCGCGCGGTGCTTTGCGCCAAGGTCGGCTACGAGCCCTGGAGCGCGCTGGAGAACGCCGGCATCCAGCCCAACGGCGAACACGCCCTGGAACCCATCGAGGAAGCCGTGCTGGCGCTTTACCAGGAGCTGCTCGAGGCCGGCAAGCTGACCGATGACGTCGCCCAGCAGCGGCAGAGCGCCTGACCCGCCACCGATCCAAGAAGGCCCCGGAACAGGGGCCGCCGTTCACCGAGGAGAACCCCGATGGCCCTGGAAATAATCGATAGCTGCGTCAACTGCTGGGCCTGCGTTCCGGTCTGTCCGAACGATGCGATCTACCAGGCCCAGCCACACTTTCTCATCGATGCGGACAAGTGCACCGAATGCGTCGGCGACCACGACGAAGCCCAGTGCGCGAGCATCTGTCCGATCGAGGGCGCGATCCTCGACGAGCTGGGCGATGCGCTGAATCCTCCCGGCTCGCTGACCGGCATCCTGCTGTCGGCCGGCGAGCTTCCTTCCCCGATCCCCCAGGACATCCGATGACCACCCTGCACTTCTATGGAAAGCCCGGCTGCAAAGGCAATCAGCGTCAGCTGGACCAACTCGCCGCGCTGCACGTACCGGTCGAGGTCCACGACCTGCGCGCCGAGGCCTGGACGGCCGAACGTCTGCTGCAGTTCCTCGAGCCGCTGCCGGTGGCCGAATGGTTCAACCCGACCGCCCCGAGGGTCGCTTCCGGCGAGATCCGTCCGCAGGAACTCGGCGCGGAAGAGGCCCTGGAACTGCTGCTCGCCGAACCACTGCTGACCCGCAGGCCGCTGCTGCAACGCGGCGAACGCTTCCTGGTGGGTTTCGAAGCCGGGCAGGTGGACAGCCTGCTGGAGCTGCCGGCGGGTAGCATCGGCAGCGGCCTGGAAGGCTGCGCCTGCGGCAAGCACGGCTGAAATGCCAGCTGTGCGGTGGGCCGCGTAGGGTGGGCTGAAGCCCACCCTACGCGCTGCAACGCGGTGAACGCCTTCTGGTGGGTTTCGAAGCCGGGCAGGTGGACAGCTTGCTGGAGCTGCCGGCGGGTAGCATCGGCAGCGGCCTGGAAGGCTGCGCCTGCGGTAAGCACGGCTGAAATGCCAGCCGTGCGGCGGGCAGGACAAACGGTGGGCTGAAGCCCACCCTAAGCGGCCGTCATTGCTCTGGAATGATCAGGAACCGGACCCGATCGGCACATCGCTTAGCGCCGATGAATCCGCGTTGCCGGACTGATCGCGGGTTGTCGCCCTATGGCCTGCAAGCGGGCCATGAGTCGGACGGACCGCTCAGCTTTCCGGGCCGAAGCACTCGCTGAATTCGATGCAGTCCTGACAGCTCGGCGAGCGGCAGTAACGTCCGGCGCAAAGCAGGCGGTAGAGAAATTTCTTCCACTTCATGTTGAAGCGGTTCTGCTCGGCCAGGGCCGGGAAGTTGCTCGCCAGCAGCGCGCTGAGGTCGTCGCGCGACCAGAGGCCGAGGTCGTACCAGAGGTGATCGCCCCCCAGGCAGCCGTGGGCGAGGATGCTGGCCATCCAGGTTTCACTGGGGTCGTTGCCGGCACGGTGGCTCAACAGCAGTTGCTCCAACGCCTGGCAGTCGTCGCGCCGGTGACTGGCGGCCGCCGGCGCAGTGCCCGGAGCCTGCCCCAGGCCGGGGAAATGCCGCTGCAACAGAACCTCGAAGTCCGCGGGCGCGAGGCCCAGACCGTCTGGCAGGGCGCTGTGGCCGAATCGCTGGCTGGCCAGCATGCGCGCCAGCCAGCGGTCGTTGGGCAGGCCGTGGCTGCTCGCCAGCCAGACCTGTTCGGCATTCAGCAAGGGGCGGCTCAGGTGCAGTGCGCTCATGGGCGACCTCCGGGGAAACGCGACGGAATGGACGGCCTTCAGGCGACCTGCTGTTGCGCTTCCCAGCTTTGCGGACGCTGCAGGTGCAGCGCCAGGCAGGCGTCCAGACTCTGGATGTGTTCGTCGAGGTTGCGCAGCACGCGCTGGTAGAGCGCTTCGCGGCTGCGCCGGCCGTTGGCCTGGCCGAAACTCGCCTGCATGCGTTGCAGCATGTCCAGGGTTTCCTGGTGCTCTTCGCAATGCTCGCGTTGCTTGCCGTAGGCGGTCGCCTGCATGAAGCGCTCTTCCAGGGCGAAGTGTTCGCGAGCCCGCTCGATGATCCGCTCGATCACCTGCGGCGCGGTGTTTTCGCGTTCGGCGAAGGGCAGGGCGCCGAGCAGGCCGAAGAAGGCCTGGCGCGAATTGTCCAGGGCCGGAAGGCCCATGTAGTGCAGGTGCAGCGGGTAGGAAGCGTGGCTCATGGATGTGCTCCGGCGGGATGGCGGACGAGGGGTTCATGATGCGGACTCAAACCGTTCAGGACTTGCTCTGGGGCAAGGTCGAGAACGACGAAGCCGGCGCGTTCGAGAAAACGCCGCTCCTTGGCCGAACACTCCGGCATGCAGGCCCAGCCGGCGGGTTCGCCGGCGCCCCAGACGATGTCGGAGAGCAGCATGCGTTCTGTGTCGCGGTTCAGGCGCAGGCCGATCAGCAAATACTGCATGCCCAGGCGGCGCTGCTTGAGGAACGCCGGCATGCCGAAGCCGCCCATCAGTTCGGTGAGGTAGTCGACGTAGTCGGCGTCCGAGGCGACGTAGAGGGATTCCGGGCGCGCCGCCCCGACCGGTTTGAACAACACCGGCAGGTTGCTATCGAGGGTGTCCTCGGCGACAGCGCGATAACCCTCGCCATCGTGTTGGAACAGCCGGTAGCGGGCGAATTCGCCGCTCAGCCGGGCGATGCCGACCACCAGCAGGTGCGGTCGGGTGGCCCAGAAATCCTGCAGCTGGGTGTCGCGGTTGAAATCGACCACGTAGGGCGGGTCAAGCTCGGCGATCCGCCCATGCAGCGCCGAGGCGCTCCAGGCGTGGTCGCGGTAGGTGGCGTCGAAGAAGCGCACCAGCGCGCTGCGGCCGCGCTTGAGCTCGACGTTCATTGCGGCGCGGGGAAACTCGTACATCAGCTTCTTGGCCATCGGCTGGCCGTTGTTCAGCGCCAGGATCAGGCTCTCGCTGTCGGCCGGAATGGCCTGGCCCTGGGCGTCGACCACGCCATCCAGCGCGGCCGGACCAAGCATCGGCACCAGGGTGCCGGCACGGCGCGCGGCGATCAGTTCTACGGGGAGCTCGGGGGTCATGGCGGGTTCCTCACCGGGTTTTAACGATCCATTGCAAACCCGGCGCCAACTCTTCAACCCATTGAATCAGAAAGGTTTCCTGTGAACACCAGGGTCCTTTGGTGCGGTCTGCTACGCACAGTGCGGCCCTGATGTCGCACTTGCTACACAGTGGCGAGCGGCCGGCCGAAACGTACCTGTACGTCCTTGGGCGGCGCCGAGAACGGCGATGAGGTGACCAGCAGATCGGCCCCGGCAGCGACGTACTCCGCCGCGTTGCCGGCATGGATGCCTCCAGCCGCCGCGAGCAGCGGCCGCGACGGCCACTCCTCCAGCGCGCGGCGCACCGCCGCCAGCGCCGCCGGGGTGAATTTCTCCAGCTGCAGGACATCCGCCTCGGCCCAGCGCAACGCCTCGCCGAGATCGCCGACCTCCACCACGATCTTCTTTTCCGGTTCGCGACGACGCAGCCTGGCGAGGGTGTCGCCCGGCGCCTGGTCGAGGAACAGCCGGTGCTCGGCGAACAGCAGGAGGGTCTCCGACAGGCCGAGCTGGTGCAGCGTCGCGCCGCCCGCGCGAACCGCCTTGATGGCCAGCACCTTGGTGCCCGGCGCACTCTTGCGCGTGCAGGCCACCGGCAACGACGCGGCGGCGGCCACCAGGGCGGCGCTTGCAGTGGCCACGCCGCTGGCCCACTCCATCAGTACCTGCGCGGTCTTCCAGCCCTGGTGCAGCACGCCGGCGCGGGCTTCGACGGAAAGGATCGGCGTGCCGGCGGCCAGCGCCTGGCCGCTATACGCATGCATGTCCACCCGTGCGCCGAGCATCTGGAACAGCCGCGCAGCCTCCTCGACGCCGCACAGCGTCATGGCCTGGCGTGCCGAGCAATCGAGGCGCGCGGCGAGGCCGCCGATGCCGAGGCTATCGGTGGTCAGGTCGCCGGAGGGCACGTCGTCGCGCAGCAACTGGTGAAGCTGCCCGTCATCGAGTACGGATACGCTCATCGCTCAATGCCTCGAGAACAGGTCGTGGATCTTGCACAACACGCGCGCCGGGTCGAAGCCGGGCGCGGGCAGCGTTTCGCCGCGCAGCAGCCGCTGGAAGGCCAGGTGCGGGTCGCCCTGTTCGGTGAGCAGCACCTCCTGCCGACGTTTGCGCAGATGGCGGACGAAACCGTCGCCGGCGCTGGCGGCGACGATCAGCTCGACCCCGTCGAGGGGATGGGCGGCGCCGTCAGCCAGGTGGTGGAAGGTCTGCTCGCGCTGCAGCTCGATGCGTTGCGCCGGACGCTCGGCGAACTCGGTGTCGAACACCAGCCAATGGCGTGCCTGGCCGGCGTGCTTGGCGATCCGAGCGTAATCCTGGGTAGCGAAGGCGATCTTCATGACGGCTCCTCCTGTGAGCGAATCGCCTCCTTATACCCTTACTTGAAAAGTGGGTATAGCGAGACCGATACAAGGTCGTTCAGGCTTGTCGCCACTCCGACAATGGCTTTGTCGTTGTCGCCTCCGACACCGCTACAACGATTTGCGATTTTTTATTATCTTTATTTATTTCAATGGGTTAACTATCAGTCAAAAGCTGGCACAGGCCTTGCGCTAGGGAATTGCGAGGGCGAATTTCGCTTCGTCAATTCCACGCAACAAGGAGAAACCAGCATGGCTCTGCGTCAATGCGCCATTTACGGCAAAGGTGGTATCGGCAAGTCCACCACCACCCAGAACCTCGTCTCCGCCCTGGCCGAAGCCGGTCAGAAGGTGATGATCGTCGGCTGCGATCCGAAGGCGGACTCCACCCGTCTGATCCTGCACGCCAAGGCCCAGAACTCGATCATGGAAATGGCCGCCGAAGCCGGCAGCGTGGAAGACCTCGAGCTCGAAGACGTGCTCAAGGTCGGCTATCGCGACATCAAGTGCGTCGAGTCGGGCGGCCCTGAGCCGGGCGTTGGCTGCGCTGGCCGCGGTGTGATCACCGCGATCAACTTCCTCGAAGAGGAAGGCGCCTACGAGGAAGACCTCGACTTCGTGTTCTACGACGTACTCGGCGACGTGGTCTGCGGTGGCTTCGCCATGCCGATCCGCGAGAACAAGGCGCAGGAGATCTACATCGTCTGCTCCGGCGAGATGATGGCCATGTACGCGGCCAACAACATCGCCAAGGGCATCGTGAAGTACGCCAACTCCGGCAGCGTGCGTCTGGCAGGCCTGATCTGCAACAGCCGCAACACCGCCCGCGAAGACGAACTGATCATGGAACTGGCCCGTCAGCTGGGCACCCAGATGATCCACTTCGTGCCGCGCGACAACGTCGTGCAGCGCGCCGAGATCCGCCGCATGACCGTGGTCGAGTACGACCCGACGGCCAAGCAGGCCGACGAGTACCGCCAGCTGGCGAACAAGATCGTCAACAACCGCAACTTCGTGATTCCGACGCCCATCACCATGGACGAGCTGGAATCCCTGCTGATGGAGTTCGGCATCCTCGACGAGGAAGACGAAAGCATCATCGGCAAGGCCGCACACGAAGAAGCCGCCAGCGCCTGATGCGTGAACCCCCGCGCGGTCGCGAGACCCGCGGGACGTTCGTAGGCAACAAGCCGTCATTACCTATGGCTGGTTCCACGGATTAGTGGGCCGGCGCAGGAGATCAACATGGCAACGCTCAGCAAGGAAGAAGCCGCCGCCCTCATCCAAGAGGTGCTGGAGGTTTATCCGGAGAAGGCGCAGAAAGACCGCGCCAAGCACCTGGCCGTCAACGACCAGGAAAAGACCACCAAATGCGTCACGTCCAACCGCAAGTCGCTGCCCGGGGTGATGACCATCCGTGGTTGCGCCTACGCCGGTTCCAAGGGCGTGGTCTGGGGTCCGATCAAGGACATGATCCACATTTCCCACGGCCCGGTCGGCTGCGGCCAGTATTCGCGCGCCGGCCGCCGCAACTACTACGTCGGCCACACCGGCGTGGACACCTTCGGCGACATGAACTTCACCTCGGATTTCCAGGAGAAGGACATCGTCTTCGGCGGTGACAAGAAGCTGGCCAAGCTGATCAACGAGATCGACGGCCTGTTCCCGCTGGCACGCGGCATCAGCGTGCAGTCGGAATGCCCGATCGGCCTGATCGGCGACGACATCGAAGCGGTGTCGAAGAAGGGCGCGGCGGAGCTTTCCAAGCCGATCGTCCCGGTCCGTTGCGAAGGCTTCCGCGGGGTTTCGCAGTCCCTCGGTCACCACATCGCCAACGACGCGATCCGCGACTGGGTGTTCGAGCGCGAGGGCGGCGGTACCGCCTTCGAGTCGAGCCCCTACGACGTCACCATCATCGGTGACTACAACATCGGCGGCGACGCCTGGTCCTCGCGCATCCTGCTCGAAGAGATGGGTCTGCGGGTGATCGCCCAGTGGTCCGGCGACGGCACCCTGGCGGAAATGGAAAACACCCCGAAAGCCAAGCTCAACCTGCTGCACTGCTACCGTTCGATGAACTACATCTCGCGGCACATGGAAGAGAAGTACGGGATCCCATGGGTCGAGTACAACTTCTTCGGCCCGACCAAGATCGCCGAGAGCCTGCGGGCCATCGCGGCGTTCTTCGACGACCACATCAAGGAAGGCGCCGAGCGCGTCATCGCCAAGTACCAGCCGCTGGTCGACGCGGTGATCGCCAAGTACCGCCCGCGCCTGGAAGGCAAGCGCGTGATGCTCTACGTCGGCGGCCTGCGCCCGCGCCACGTGATCGGTTCCTACGAGGACCTGGGCATGGACGTGGTCGGCACCGGTTACGAGTTCGGTCACAACGACGACTACGACCGCACCGTTCCGGAAATGGGCAACGCGACGCTGCTCTATGACGACGTCACCGGTTTCGAATTCGAGGAATTCGTCAAACGCGTGAAGCCGGACATGATCGGTTCGGGCGTCAAGGAGAAGTACATCTTCCAGAAGATGGGCGTGCCTTTCCGCCAGATGCACTCCTGGGACTACTCCGGTCCGTACCACGGCTATGACGGCTTCGCCATCTTCGCCCGCGACATGGACATGACCCTGAACAACCCCTGCTGGAAAAACCTCACCCCGCCGTGGCTCAAGCCCGTCGAGGAAGAGCAGCGCGCCATCGCCTGATCGCGATACGCGTCTGCCCGACGCCGCGGGTGCGGCGTCGGGTTTCAGCGGGGCGGCCGCCGGCCGTTCCCCACCGCATTATTTCTAGCCGTGATTCGCAGATTGGCGATGCGGCGAGGAGAGCAGCATGCAAAACGCAGACGACATCAAGCCCAGCTACCCGCTGTTCCGCAAGGACGAATACAAGCAGTCGCTGGGTGACAAGAAGGCCAACTTCGAGAACAGCCATGGCCAGGCCAAGGTCGACGAGACCTTCCTCTGGACCACCAGCGTCGAATACAAGGAACTCAACTTCCAGCGCGAAGCCCTGACCATCAACCCGGCCAAGGCCTGCCAGCCGCTGGGCGCGGTGCTCTGCTCGATCGGCTTCGAGAAGACCATGCCCTACGTGCACGGCTCGCAAGGCTGCGTCGCGTACTTCCGCACCTACTTCAACCGCCACTTCAAGGAGCCGCTGTCCTGCGTGTCCGACTCCATGACCGAAGACGCGGCGGTGTTCGGCGGGCAGAAGAACATGTACGACGGCCTGGAGAACTGCAAGGCGCTGTACAAGCCGGACATGATCGCCGTCTCCACCACCTGCATGGCCGAAGTCATCGGTGACGACCTCAACGCGTTCATCAACAACGCCAAGAAGGAAGGCTACATCGACCAGGACTTCGCCACGCCCTACGCGCACACCCCGTCCTTCGTCGGCTCCCACGTGACCGGCTGGGACAACATGTTCGAAGGCATCGCCCGCTACTTCACCCTCAACCACATGGAAGGCAAGGTCGTCGGCAGCAACGGCAAGATCAACCTGGTGCCGGGCTTCGAGACCTACCTGGGCAACTTCCGCGTGATGAAACGCATGATGAGCGAGATGGGCGTCGACTACAGCCTGCTCTCCGACCCGTCCGAAGTGCTGGATACCCCGGCCGACGGGGAATTCCGCATGTACGCCGGCGGCACTACCCAGGATGAAGTGAAGGACGCGCCGAACGCCCTGACCACCCTCTTCCTGCAACCGCTGCAGATGGAAAAAACCCGCAAGCTGGTCACCGACACCTGGAAGCACGAAATACCCAAGCTCAACATTCCGATGGGCCTGGAGTGGACCGACGAGTTCCTGATGGCGGTATCGAAGATCAGCGGCAAGCCGATCTCCGAATCGCTGACCACCGAGCGCGGCCGCCTGGTCGACATGATGACCGACTCGCACACCTGGCTGCACGGCAAGCGCTTCTCCCTGTGGGGCGACCCGGACTTCACCCTGGGCATGACCAAGTTCCTCCTGGAACTGGGTGCGGAGCCGGTTCACGTACTGTGCAACAACGGTGGCAAACGCTGGCTCAAGGCGATGAACAAGATGCTCGAAGCCTCGGCGCCGGTGAACAACGCCACCCAGCTGTTCCACAGCCATGACCTCTGGCACCTGCGCTCGCTGGTGTTCACCGAGAAACCCGATTTCATGATCGGCAACTCCTACGGCAAGTTCATCCAGCGCGACACCCTGCAGAAGGGCAAGGACGCCGAAGTTCCGCTGATCCGCATCGGCTTCCCGATCTTCGACCGCCACCACCTGCACCGTGCCACCACCCTGGGTTACGAAGGCGCGATGACCATGCTGACCACTCTGGTCAACGCGGTCCTCGAGAAGCTCGATGCCGACACCATGCAAATGGGCGTCACCGACTTCAACTTCGACCTGGTGCGCTGATACCGAGCTCCTTATGCGACGTGGGTCCCCTTACCGCGTCGCTTTTTTTGTGCCCGTCATCGCTGGCGGTTGCCTGTCCGGGCCGTCGCGAGGCGATGTCGGAAAGGCGCCCGGCGATTTTTCATTCAGCAAGGAAATGCAGATGGCCAACATCATGATCAGCCAGGACAACGGCGGCAGCCTGCTGTTCTACCTGCCGAAGAAGGACCTGGAAGAAAGGATCGTCTCGCTGGAATTCACCGGCCCGGAAAAATGGGGCGGCGAGCTGCAACTGGCCAACGGCCAGAGCTACTTCATCGATCCGCTCGAGCGGACGCCGAAATTGCCCATGTCGTTCCGCGCCCGCCGGCTTGGCGGCGCGGAAGACTGAACCGTAAACCGATGCGCCGACGCGACAAAGATTGATTCGGGTCGGCATGCCGGGGTTGCGGCGCCCCCTATTCTGCGCCGCACGCCCGAAGGAGAGTTCGCCATGTCCAGCATCAGCAAGGCCGCCGCTCTGCGCATCGCCCTGGCGTCGCGCGCGCTCGGCCTGGAAAACCCGGCCTCGTTCATCGCCGCACTGGGCGGCAAGCTCGGCCTGCCGATCGACGAGAACAAGCTCGCCGGACTCACCGTCGAGGATCTGCGCGCGCTGCTGATCGGCGACGAGGAACTGGAAATCGCCACTGACATCGCCGCGCCCACGCTCAAGCAGGCGGTGCGCTACCTATGGGGCGAGCAGGACGGCGACGAAGCGCTGCCGGCCGCCAGCGCCGTCGAGCTGCCCGGTGGCGCGCACCTGCGGGTCGCCGTGGCTTCCAACAGCCAGGAAATGCTCGACGGCCATTTCGGTTCCTGCCCGCGTTTCCTGATCTACGACGTCAGCACCGAGCAGGCGCTGTTGCGCGAACTGCGTAGCACCGCGGCAGCCGATGCCAGCGACGACCGCAACGCCGCGCGCGCCGAACTGATCGGCGACTGCCAGTTGCTCTACGTGCAATCCATCGGCGGTCCGGCGGCGGCCAAGGTGATCCGCGCGGGCGTGCATCCGCTGAAATTCCCCAAGCCGGCACCGGCGCAGGAAGCCCTCGCCAAACTGCAGGCCGTGCTGCCGGCGCCACCGCCGTGGCTGGCCAAGGTGATGGGTGTGGAAAGCCGCTCGCTGGCGCGTTTCGCCGTCGACCTGGAAAGCTGAGGAGTCCGCATGCTCGAAGAAGCCCTGCTCGATGACCTCGCCGCCCAGGCCGCGCAAGCGCCGCTCGACGATGCGCGCCTGGCCGAACTGCGCCTGGCCTTTCCCGGCCTTTCGCTGACCCTGTGCAGCGACAACGACGTGCCGCCGAAGCTGCAGCCGGTCCGCGGCGGCGAGGGGTTCAGCCTGTACCTGGTCGATGCCCGCGAGCACTGCGCGAGCCTGACCAACGATGCGCAGAATGCCAGCGGCGTGGTGCTGGCACTGCACGACGACGACTGATCCGCACCCAGGAGTGCTGCCCATGTTCGGCTATCTGAACCCCACCCCCGCGCCCGCCCGGACCCGCCGCGATCCCCTGCTGCTGCTCGCCGGCATCGCCCGCCACGGCTCGCTGCACGGTGCCGCCGCGGAGCAGGGCATCGAGCTGGAGCGCGCCGGGGTGATGGTCGAATGGCTGAACAACCTCTCGCCCCTGCCGCTGGTGCACTGCAATGCCGACGGCAGTGCGCGGCTCAGCGAGCACGGCCACCAGGCGCTCGCGCTGCTCGGCGATCGCAGCCACGACTTCAACGCCTTCCTGCAGACCCTGGACAGCCTGAAGGTGCGCTTCGAGGGCTTCCAGCACAGCTACCGCCTGAAAAGGAGATGGGACATGCGCACCAGCGCGAGAAACCAGTTCCTCGGCCGTATCGACGAGATCCGTACCGGGCCGATCAACAGCGAAGTGCACCTCGACATCGGCGCCGAACAACCGCTGGTGGCCACCGTCACCCAGGAAAGCATCGCCCGCCTGGGCCTGGAAATCGGCGGCGAAGCGATCGCCCTGATCAAGGCCTCTTGGGTCATCCTGAGCAGCAACGACAGCCTGCGCTGCAGCGCGCGCAACCAGTTCCGCGGCCTGGTGCAGAGCGTGCGCGAAGGGCCGATCAACACCGAGGTCGGCCTGGCGCTGGCCAGCGGGCGAACGCTCACCGCGGTGATCACCCACGAGAGCGCCGACGACATGGAGCTCAACCGCGGACAGATGCTCACCGCGCTGATCAAGGCCTCGCATGTCATCCTCGCCGTCGATGACTGAGCGGGCGGCGCAGCACATGGTCCGACCGCCGCCTCCCGTCGCCGGCCCCGCGCTCGAGGCGGTGCCCGCGCTGGCGCGTTGCGAAAACTGCCCGCACCGCGCCGAACGCTTCGCCGTGGGCCGCTGCACGCCGCAGAACGCCTGCATCCAGGTGCGCAACGGTCGCCTCAACGACGCCTTCCTCAGCCGCAACCCGGAATGCGCCGAAGGCTGCCTGCACGACCTGTTCTGGGAGCGCCGCGCCATCGCCGTGCGTTATGCGCCGCTGGAGTCGATCTCCTCGCTGATCAACGACCCTGACGAAGTGGTGCGCCGCGCCGTCGCCAGCCGCCTGCCGGTCGCCGAACTGCCGGCGCTGCTCGGCGACCCCGACCGCGAGGTGCGCGTGACCCTGGCCAGCCGCCTGCCGGCCGAACACCTGAGCGCGCTGATCGAGGACAGCGACTACCTGGTGCGCCTGCTGGTCGCCCAGCGCCTGCCGCTGGGCGAACTGCGCCGACTGGCCCATGACAGCGACAGCGAGGTGCGCAAGGCGGTGGCTCGGCGGCTGCCGGCGTTCGCCCTGCGTCTGCTGCGCGACGATCCGGAGCCGCAGGTGCGCACCATCGTCGCCAGCCGTGGCCTGCTGGAAACCCGTGTGGGCCTGCTCAACGACCCGGACTGGCTGGTGCGCCTGCGCGCCGCCGTGCGCGTACCCCTGGAATACCTGGCGCCTCTCGCCGACGACCCCGAAGAAGATATCCGCAACCTGGTGGCCCGGCGTCTCGCTGGCGACCCACTGGACAACGACCTGGATGAGGACGATCCATGCAGCAGCTCCTGAGCCCCAGTTGGCCGACCACCGCCGCCCTGGCCGAACGCATCGCGGAAACCCGGCCACGCCCGCACCATGCCGCGCTTCTGGCGACACTGGCGAAGCTGCTGCCGGACCTGGATTTCCAGTACCGCCGCAGCGTCGGCGGCTGGTACCGCAGCGGCGCGGTGCGTAGCCCCGGCGGCAGCCTGCTCAACGCCTCGCTGGAGGACTGGCTGGAACTGCGCTACCAGCAGCACGACGAGGATTTCGCCGCGGTGCTGCGCGAGCTGGTCGAGACGCAGCCGGTGGTGACCCGCCTGAACGGCTGCATCCACTACTTCGTCGCCCAGTACGCGCCGGGCGCCTCGTCGTTCTGGCAGGTCGAGGTCGAGGAGCTGCAGGAAGTCTTCGAGCGCCGCCTGTTGCCCAACGACCCGAACCCCAACGACCTGCAGGACCTGCTCGAACCGCTGCAGCCGGCCTCGATCACCCCGCAGCCGGTGGCGGCGCCGCGCTATCGGCTGTCGCGTCTGGTGGATGTCCGCGTGCTGCTCGACAGCCAGGCCAATGACGACCCGGTCCAGCGCTTCATCCGCGAATGGCAGATCGGCAGCGCCGCCGACCAGCCGCTGTGCAAGCACTGGCTGGTGCAGCAACAGGAAAGCCTCGATGTGTTCCACCAGCGCCAGACCCGCCTGCGCATGCTGGCGGTGCGCGAGCGTCCGCTGCAGAGCTTTCCCTGGAGTCTGCGCGAGCGCGGCCTGGCGCTGGCCAGGCAGCTGCAGGCCTTCGAGCGCCTGGCCGGCTACCGCGGTGCCTGGTACTTCCACCTGATCGCCGGCGCCAGCGTACCGGCCGAGCTGGCCCAGCACCTGCTGGACGACGAGCAGGCCGGCTTCCACTACCTGCCCGATCGCGAAGCCGCGTTGCTCAAACGCTGGCTGGAATCACCCTACAACTGCTGATCCCCAGCGCCTGCCCGGCTCCGGGCAGGCGTTCCCCGCGTGTCGCCCTCTGACGATGGCTTGTCGGCAATCCCCCGCGGAGCGGCCCGATTGTCGGCTTCGCCACAAAACCTCACATACAAAATCCTTTAAAAACAATCAGATAGTTATGGCATGCCGCTTGCGAGGCTCATCGCATCCAGCCGCAGGTGACCGCCATGCACGCCAAAGACATCGCCCAGTTGCTCGACGAACCCGCTTGCAGCCACAACCACAAGGAAAAATCCGCGTGCGCCAAGCCCAAGCCGGGTGCCACCGACGGCGGCTGTGCCTTCGATGGCGCGCAGATCGCCCTGCTGCCGATCGCCGATGTGGCGCACATCGTCCACGGCCCGATCGCCTGCGCCGGCAGCTCCTGGGATAACCGCGGCACGCGCTCCTCCGGGCCGACGCTGTACCGCATCGGCATGACCACCGACCTCACCGAGCAGGACGTGATCATGGGCCGCGGCGAAAAACGCCTGCTCCACGCGATCCGCCAGGCCGTGGAAGAGTTCTCGCCCGCCGCGGTGTTCGTCTACAACACCTGCGTCACCGCACTGATCGGCGACGACGTCGACGCCGTGTGCAAGGCCGCCGCCGGGCATTTCGGCGTGCCAGTGGTGCCGGTGGACGCGGCCGGTTTCTACGGCACCAAGAACATGGGCAACCGCCTGGCCGGCGAGGCGATGTTCAAGTACGTGATCGGCACCGGCGAACCCCTGCCGTTGCCGCCCAGCGCCGCGCGTCCCGGCATCCGCGTGCACGACATCAACCTGATCGGCGAATACAACATCGCCGGCGAGTTCTGGCATGTGCTGCCGCTGCTCGACGAGCTCGGCCTGCGGGTGATCTGCACGCTGTCCGGCGACGCGCGTTTCCACGAAGTGCAGGCCATGCACCGCGCCGAGCTGAGCATGGTGGTCTGCGCCAAGGCGCTGCTGAACGTGGCGCGCAAACTGGAGAGCAGCTTCGGCGTGCCCTGGTTCGAGGGCAGCTTCTACGGCGTCAACGACACCTCCGAAGCGCTGCGCACCATCGCCCGCATGCTCGGCGACGAGGACCTCGCGGCCCGCGTCGAAACCCTCATCGCCCGCGAGGAAGCGCGCATCGACCTGGCCCTGGCGCCGTGGCGCGCGCGCCTGGATGGCAAGCGCGTGCTGCTCTACACCGGCGGGGTGAAATCCTGGTCGGTGGTCTCCGCGCTGCAGGACCTGGGCATGACCGTGGTGGCCACCGGCACCAAGAAATCCACCGAGGAAGACAAGCAGCGCATCCGCGAGCTGATGGGCGAGGAGGCACGCATGCTCGACGAGGGCAGCCCGCAGGCGCTGCTCGACTGCATGCGCGACTACCGCGCCGATCTGCTGATCGCCGGCGGCCGCAACATGTACACCGCGCTGAAGGCGCGCCTGCCGTTCCTCGATATCAACCAGGAGCGCGAGTTCGGCTATGCCGGCTACCAGGGCATGCTGGAACTCGCCCGGCAGATCGCGCTGACCCTCGAATCGCCGGTCTGGCAGGCCGTGCGCGAACGCGCGCCCTGGGACCAGCCGGCCACCTTGCACGCGGCGGAGGCCTGAGCCATGGCGCAGATCATTCGTCGCGACAAGGCCCTGGCGGTCAATCCGCTGAAGGTCAGCCAGCCGGTCGGCGCTTCGCTGGCGTTCCTCGGCATCCGCAACGCCATCCCGATGATGCACGGCTCGCAGGGCTGCACGGCGTTCGCCAAGGTCTTCCTGGTGCGGCATTTCCGCGAGCCGATCCCGTTGCAGACCAGCGCCATGGACCACGGCAGCGCGGTGATGGGCGCCGATGACAACGTCCTCGAAGGCCTCGCCGGGATCATCGGCAAGCGCAAGCCGGCGCTGGTCGGGCTGCCCACCACCGGGCTCTCGGAAACCCAGGGCACCGATATCCACCGGCTGGTCCGCGAGTTCCGCGCGCAGCACCCTGAGCTGGCGGCGACCCCGGTGATCGCGGTGAACACGCCGGACTACAGCGGCTGCCTGGAAAGCGGCTATGCGCTGGCGGTGGAAGCGATGCTCGATGCGCTGGTGGTCGAGGACCGCAGCCGGGCAGGGCGCCGCCCGCGCCAGGTCAACGTGCTCGCCGGCAGCCTGCTGACCGCCGCGGACATCGAGCAGCTCAAGGAACTG
The DNA here is from genome assembly GCF_002438225.1 of Pseudomonas sp. UBA6310. NCBI lineage: Bacteria > Pseudomonadati > Pseudomonadota > Gammaproteobacteria > Pseudomonadales > Pseudomonadaceae > Pseudomonas > Pseudomonas sp. UBA6310. The sequence goes on from NZ_DJTK01000043.1 coordinate 52,373, forward strand.
ATCGAAGCCTTCGGCCTGGCCCCGGTGGTGCTGCCGGACCTCGCCGATGCGCTGGACGGCCACCTGACCGACGCGCAGTTCACCCCGTTTAGCGTCGGCGGTACGCCGGTAGAAGCCTTCGCCACGCTGGGTGAAGCGGCGCTGACGCTGGTCATCGGCCGCTCGCTGGGCAAGGCCGCGGACATTCTCGCCGCGCGCACCGACGTACCCGACCGTCGCTTCGACAGCCTGATGGGCCTGCAGCGCGTCGATGCGCTGGTCGACTGCCTGCGCCAGCTCAGCGGCCAGCCGGTGCCGGCAAGCCTCGAGCGCCAGCGCGCGCAGTTGCAGGACTGCATGGTCGACACCCACTTCATGCTCGGTTATGCGCGCTACGCCATCGCCGCCGATCCGGACCTGCTGTTCGCCCTCGCCGACCTGGTCGCCTCCATGGGCGGCGAAACCGTCGCCGCGGTGGCGCCGGCGCAGGCGCCGATCCTTGCCGAACTGGCCTGCGCGCAGGTGAAGATCGGCGACCTGCAGGATCTGGAGAAACTCGCCGCCGAGGGCCACGCGCAGCTGCTGCTGGCCAACTCCCACGCCGCACAGAGCGCCGAGCGCCTGGACATTCCGCTGCAACGCGCCGGCTGGCCGTTGTACGACCGCATCGGCGGGCAGATGCAACTGTGGATCGGCTACCGCGGCACCCGGCAAACGCTGTGCAACCTGGCCAACCTGATGCTTGGCGAAATCCACAAGCACGAGGTCCAGCCCTATCGCTCGATCTACGCGGTGCGCCCGGCCGACGGCAGTCCGGCGCACGCACCGCAGGTGCCGTCGCCATGCGCCACCTGAAACTGGTAACGCTTCGAGGAGGAAACCGCATGTCCTTGCGCATCGCTTTCGCCAGCTCCGACCGGCAGCTGATCGATCAGCACTTCGGCGCCGCCGAGGCATTCGCCATCTACGCCTTCGAGCCGCCCGTCACGCGCCTGGTGGAGGTCGCCGAGTTCAGCGAGGCGGACGTATTGATGGACGGCCACGAAGGCAAGCTGGCGAGCAAGATCGAGCTGCTCGGCGGCTGCGCGGCGGTGTACTGCGTGGCGGTCGGCGGCTCGGCGATCAAGCAGTTGCTGGCCGCCGGCATCCAGCCGATGAAGGTCGAGGAGGGCAGCGCCATCGACGACTGCCTGCGCGAGCTGATCGACGCCACCCAGACCGACGCCGCGCCCGTGTGGCTGCGCAGGGCGCTGCACGGCGAGCGTGACGAGAAACGCTTCGACGCCTTGCTCAGCGAGGCCTGGCAGGAATGATCGAGACCCGCGCCCGCGTCGTCCGTGACGCCCACGGCCAATTGCGCATGCATGGCGAAACGCCCGCCGCCTGTGGCGCCTGCCAGGTACGCGGCAGCTGCGCCGGCAACGATGACGCACTGGACATCGCCCCGGACGACGGGCTCTGCGACGGGCAGAGCGTGATCCTCTCGGTCCGCGAGGCCGACCTGCTGCGTGCCAGTTTCTATGCCTACGGAGTGCCCAGCCTGAGCGTGGTGGTCGGTGCGATGGTCGGCTCGCTGTACGGCGATTTCGCCGCCATCGGCGGCGCGCTGCTCGGTCTCTGCGCGGGCCTCGGCCTGACGCACCTGCTCGGCAGCCGCCAACCCCTGCTGGTCAGCCAGCACCTCGACGATTCCCCCCCAGACAGCGGAGAACACCCATGAGCCAGGCAGTCGCCGAACTTCAGCAGGACGAGATCTTCAAGCGCGAGATGGTCAAGCAGATGCGCGCCATCGACAGCTACGGCACCTACGACAGCTGGTCCGACGCGCGCGTGCTCGAGCCCTTCGTGGTGACCAAGGCCCAGCGCCGCGAGATGCCGGTGATCGGCGACCCGGACGAGATCGTGGTGGCGCGGATCAAGGCCTTCTACAACGCCATCGCCACCCTCATCGAACGCCAGTGCAAGCTGATGGCGGTGCCACTGATCAACCTCAGCCACGAAGGCTTCGGCCGCGTGCTGATCACCGTCGGCAAACTGGTGGTGTTCGAGCGCACCCTGCGCGACGTGCACCGCTTCGGCTTCGAGACCTTGGATGCGATGGAAGCCGAAGCCACCAAGCACATCGACGCGGCGCTGGCGATGATCGAGCGCTTCCCCGACGTCGCCGGCCTGTAAGGAGAGCCACCACATGGAACCTACCGATAGCCAGGCGCTGGACAAAGAAGTGCGCAAGCTCAAGCGCATCGCCAGCGAATGGGCCGGGCAGCTGCACGATCTGGTCGAGGATCGCCTGCCCGCCGCCTACGAGGAGATACCCCGCATCGCGCAATCCACCTATGACGCCTGCAAGGCGTGGGCGGATGCCAGTGCACGTTTGCAACAACTTGCCGAGGAGGCATCCCGATGAACATTACCGGCCTAACCCGAGGCGGCCAGAGCTGGACGCCGGCCTTCGTCGTCAGCGTCGACCAGAGCACCTGCATCGGCTGTGGGCGCTGCTTCAAGGTCTGCCCGCGCGACGTGTTCGAGCTGATCGAACTGGACGACGAAGACCTCGACGACGTTCGCAGCGTGATGACCCTGGGCAACGAACTGGATTGCATCGGCTGCGGCTCCTGCAGTCGCGTCTGCCCGAAGAACTGCCATAGCCACGAAGCCATGCCCAGCGCCGGCTGACCTGGCTCCCGCCACATCAAGGAGTACCGCCATGCGTGGACCTCAAGGACAGGCCTGCCGTTTGCCGAGCAATCTGCGCAGTACCCTAACCCTGCTCATCCAGCGCCTGCGCCAGAGCGCCCAGGGCTTCCGCCAGGATGCGCTGCCAGCGCACGTCGACCCGGATTACCTGGCCTTCGTGCGCGTCACCGACCCGGTGAACGGCCGCTCGGGTTATCAGGGCTACTGGCGCGACAAGGCCGAACGGCTGCAGCTGGAGGTGTTGTTCAACAGTGACGGCAGCTACTACGCCGAACTCGACCTCGACGTGCAGCATCCGCAGGACCCCCGCTGGTTCGTCGAATCGCTCACCGCCTGGGGCCGCGACGGCCAGGTGAAGATCGACCCGCGGCTGTGGCCGACGCTGTAGGCGCCGAACGCAGGATGGGCCGGACGGCGATCCGCCTCGAAAGTCCGGCGGGCTGAAACCATCCTGCACGGCGGGAAAACCCGTTGAGAGCAGCGATACCCATCAAGCGTCCCTGATGCGTATCCTCGCTAGGCTCCTCGACCCATCCTACTGACTGCAGCGGATCGCCGTCCGGTCAGTGAAAAACGCCCTCCACAGCTGCGACCATCCGCTGCATTTCCCCTCTGTAGCAAATCCAACAAAGCGTTGTCGGCGTCCCCTTCCAAACAGCCTCGGCGCCCTTTCTCCCCAAGTCCCTCTGTTTAAAAACAATCACTTAGTATTGAAAAACCGGTTTGGCACAGGCCGTGCTCTGTCCCTCCTGTCATCTCACGAAGATTCTGGAGGTCAACCGTGATCAACCTCACAGCCCAAGCCGAGCAAGCCATCCACCGATTCATCCAGGGTGCCGAAGGGCAAGTCGCCGGTCTGCGCGTCGCGGTGGCCGGCGGTGGCTGCTCCGGCCTGCAGTACGCCCTGCGCCTGGAATCGAGCCAGGAAGAAGACGACCTGGTGCTGACCATCGGCAGCGTCACCCTGCTGGTCGATCCCCTCAGCGCCCCGTCACTGGACGGCTGCAACATCGACTTCGTCGACAGCCTGGCCGGCAGCGGCTTCCAGTTCAGCAACCCCAATGCCAAGACCCAGTGCGGTTGCGGCAAGTCATTCGCCGCCTGAGAGGAAAACCGTCATGTGGGATTACTCGGATAAGGTCAAAGAGCACTTCTTCAGCCCGCGCAATGCCGGCGCGCTGGAAGGCGCGAACGGTGTCGGCGACGTCGGCTCGATTTCCTGCGGCGACGCCTTGCGCCTGATGCTCAAGGTCGATCCGGAAAGCGAAGTGATCCAGGACGCCAGCTTCCAGACGTTCGGCTGCGGTTCGGCCATCGCCTCGTCCTCCGCGCTCACCGAAATCATCAAGGGCAAGACCCTCGACGAAGCGCTGAAGGTCAGCAACCAGGACATCGCCGACTACCTCGACGGCCTGCCGCCGGAAAAGATGCACTGCTCGGTGATGGGCCGCGAAGCCCTGCAGGCCGCGGTGGCCAACTACCGCGGTGAGGTCTGGAGCGACGACCACGAGGAAGGCGCGCTGGTGTGCAAATGCTTCGCGGTGGACGCGGTGCTGATCGAGGACACCATCCGCGCCAACAAGCTGACCACGGTCGAGGAAGTCACCAACTACACCAAGGCCGGCGGCAGCTGCGCCGCCTGCCACGAAGGGATCGAGGAGATCCTGGTCAAGGTGCTCGCCGAAACCGGCGTGGCCTTCGACCCCACCGCCACCCCGGCACCCGTGGAAGTCGCACCGGCACAGATGAACACCCTGCAGCGTATCCGCCGCATCGAGCAGGTTATCCAGGCTGTGCGCCCGCAGCTGCAGCGCGACCACGGCGACATCGAACTGGTCGACGTGGATGGCAAGACCGTCTACGTGAACATGATCGGCGCCTGCTCCGGCTGCCAGATGGAATCGCTGACCCTCAACGGCATCCAGCAGAAGCTGATGGAAGCGCTGGGGGAGTTCATCCGCGTGGTACCGACCCGCGCCGGTTCGCTGACCCGCGCCATGGGGAACTAGACGATGGAAACCATCTATCTCGACAACAACGCCACCACCCGCGTCGATCCGCTGGTGGTCGACGCCATGCTGCCGTACTTCACCGAGCAGTTCGGCAACCCGTCGTCGCTGCACAGCTTCGGCAACCGCGTAGGCCTGGCGCTGAAGAAGGCACGCATGCAGGTGCAGGCGCTGCTCGGCGCGGCGCATGACACCGAGGTCATCTTCACCTCCTGCGGCACCGAGAGCGACTCCACCGCGATCATGTCGGCGCTGCGCGCGCAGCCCGAGCGCCGCGAGATCATCACCACGGTGGTCGAGCACCCGGCGATCCTCGCGCTCTGCGAGCATCTGGAGAAAGAGGGCTACGTGATCCATCGGCTGAAGGTCGACGGCAAGGGCCGCCTGGACCTCGACGAGTACCGCGGACTGCTCAGCGAGCGTGTCGCCATCGTCAGCGTGATGTGGGCGAACAACGAGACCGGCACCTACTTCCCGGTGAAGGAAATGGCCGAGCTGGCGCACGCCGCCGGGGTGATGTTCCACACCGACGCCGTACAGGCGGTGGGCAAGATTCCGCTGGAGCTGGCCGACAGCAAGATCGACATGCTCTCCGCGTCCGGCCACAAGCTGCACGCGCCCAAGGGCATCGGCGTGCTCTACCTGCGCCGCGGCAGCCGTTTCCGTCCGCTGCTGCGCGGTGGCCATCAGGAACGCGGCCGGCGCGCCGGCACCGAGAACAGCGCCGCCATCGTCGCCCTCGGCCAGGCCGCGGAGATGGCGCTGGCATCGATGGAGCACGAGAACACCGAAGTACGCCGCCTGCGCGACAAGCTGGAGGCCGGCGTACTGGCGCAGGTCAGCCACGCCTTCGTCACCGGCGATCCGGACAACCGCCTGCCGAACACCGCCAACATCGCCTTCGAATACATCGAGGGCGAGGCGATCCTGCTGTTGCTGAACAAGTTCGGCATCGCCGCCTCCAGCGGTTCGGCCTGCACCTCGGGCTCGCTGGAACCGTCCCACGTGATGCGCGCGATGGGCATTCCCTACACCGCGGCCCACGGCACCGTGCGCTTTTCGCTGTCGCGCTACACCACCGAAGCGGAAATCGACCGCGTCATCGAGGTGGTGCCGCAGGTGGTCGCGCAGTTGCGCAAGCTGTCGCCGTACTGGAACGACCTCGGCCCGGTGGCCGACCCGCAACAGGCCTTCGCACCGGTCTACGCCTGAGGGATACGCGATGAAAGGCGAGTCTGCGGCAGTCATCATCGACGACACCACGCTGCGCGACGGCGAGCAGTCCGCCGGCGTGGCCTTCAGCCTGGAAGAGAAGCTGGCGATCGCCCGCGGGCTCGACCGGCTCGGCGTACCGGAATTGGAAATCGGCATTCCGGCAATGGGCGAAGAGGAGTGCGAGAGCATTCGCGCAGTGGCCGGGCTCGGCCTGCAGGCCGATCTGCTGGTGTGGTGCCGGATGCATGCCGGCGACCTGATCGCCAGCCGCAACCTTCCGGTGCAGATGGTCGACCTGTCGATCCCGGTGTCCGACCTGCACATCCACAAGAAGCTCGGCCGCGATCGTGCCTGGGTGCTGCGCCAGATCGACTACCTGGTTCCGCTGGCGCTGGATTCCGGCTGGCGCGTCCTAGTTGGCTGCGAGGATGCCTCGCGGGCCGATCCGGACTTCCTCGCCGAGGTGGCCGAAGCCGCGCAACGTGCCGGCGCCCAGCGCCTGCGCTTCGCCGACACCCTCGGCATCCTCGAGCCTTTCGGCGTCTACCAGCGTATCGCCCAGCTGCGTAGCGTGTGCGACCTCGAACTGGAGATGCACGCCCACGACGACCTCGGTCTGGCCACGGCGAACAGCCTGGCGGCGGTGAAAGCCGGCGCCGGCCACGTCAACACCACGGTCAACGGCCTCGGTGAACGCGCCGGCAACGCCGCGCTGGAAGAAGTCGCCGTCGGCCTGATGACGCTTTACGGCCTCGATTGCGGCCTCGATCTGACGGCCTTCCCGGTACTTTCGCAGCAGGTTGCCCAGGCCGCTGGCCGGCCGGTCGGCTGGCAGAAGAGCCTGGTCGGCGAGGGCGTGTTCACCCACGAGGCCGGCATCCATGTCGACGGCCTGCTCAAGGACCCGCTGATCTATCAGGGGCTTGATCCCGCGCTGATCGGCCGCGAACACCGCCTCGTGCTCGGCAAGCATTCCGGTAGCCGCTCGGTCCAGGCCAGCTTCGCCCGTATCGGCATCGAACTGTCGCTGAACGACGCCGGCCTGTTGCTGCCGGCGATCCGCGCGCTGGCGGTGCGCTGCAAGCGCGCGCCCCGTGACGAGGAACTGCTCGCCCTGCATGCGCTGTGCAATCCGCCCGCGCTTTCGCTCTCGCAAGGAGATGCCCATGTCTGCACCAACTGACGCCGCACCGTCACTCTGGCAGCTGATGCGCGACGACATCGCCTGCGTCTTCCAGCGCGATCCGGCGGCGCGTTCGCGCTGGGAGGTGCTGACCACCTATCCCGGCGTGCACGCGGTGCTGCTGTACCGCCTCGCGCATCGTCTGTGGCGGCTGGAACTGGCCTACCCGGCGCGACTGCTGAGCTTCGTCGCGCGGCTGTGGAGCAATGTCGACATACACCCCGGCGCACGCATCGGGCTGCGTTTCTTCATCGATCACGGCGCCGGCGTGGTGATCGGCGAAACCGTCGAGATCGGTGACGACGTGACCCTCTACCATGGCGTCACCCTCGGTGGCACCACCTGGAACAAGGGCAAGCGCCACCCGACCCTGGGCAGTGGCGTGGTGGTCGGCGCGGGCGCGAAGGTGCTCGGGCCGATCACCCTCGGCGACCGGGTGCGCGTCGGCGCCAACTCGGTGGTGGTGCATAGCGTCGGCGCGGATCGCACCGTGGTCGGAATCCCCGGCAAGGAAGTGGTGTCGCTGAAAACCGTGGTCAATGGCGAGGAGGGCATCAACCTCGATCACCACCTGATTCCCGACCCGGTGGGCAAGCTCATCGCTTCGCTGATCCAGCGCCTGGAGCGTCTTGAGGGCGCGCCCGAGTCGCCGGCCATCGTGGCAGCGGAAGAGCCGGTGGCGGTCGTACAGAACGATCTGCACACCTTCGCCGGCGATACGCTGGCGCCGCTTTCCGGCGCCGTCGGCAGGCTGCTGGAGAAGGCCGCGATCCTTTACCCGCAGATGGAAGCCGAAAACCTGCTGCTGGAAGCCTGGGCGCTGGCCTCCGATCATCCCCAGGTGCTGGGCGCGCTGTATCGCTTCTATTTCTATCGCCATCGTCTCGACGACGCACTGGGCGTTGCCGAGCACACCCTGCGCACCAGTGCCGCCCAGGCCCGCCTGAACACCGACTGGAAGAGCCTCCAGCCCGCGGATTTCGCTGGCCCGCAGAGCGACATGCAGCGCCTCTACCTGCTCGCGCTGAAGGCCTGCGCCTACCTCGAATTGCGCCTCGGACGCTGCGCGTCGGCCAAGCAGCGGCTGGAGACACTTTGCCGACTCGACCCGGAGAACAGCCTGGGCGGCGCCTACCTGCTGAACCTCGCCGATCTTTCCGATTTCGACTGCACGTCAAACGCCGCCTGATGGGAGCACCGCCATGAGCTACCTGGAAAACTCGCTACGTGAACTCGAAGGCGCCGAGGAATTCCTCGAGTTCTTCGCCATCCCCTTCGACAGCCGCATCGTTCAGGTCTATCGCCTGCACATCCTGCAGCGCTTCCACGACTACCTGAGCCGCCTCACGCTGCCGGAGGAGGAAGCCGAACGTCACGCCGTCTACCGCGAACAGCTGAGCAAGGCCTACGCCGACTTCATCAACTCTTCGGCCCAGGCCGAACGAGCGCTCAAGGTGTTCAAGGAAGCCACACCCGGCTTCGTCGCCCTCGGCGAAATCACCCGGGGCTGAACGTCATGCAACCCTCTTACGAATACGGCGACCGCGTGCGGCTGATCCGCAACGTGCGCAACGACGGCACCTATCCCGGCATTCCTACCGGTACGCTGCTGATGCGCCGCGGCGAAGTCGGCCACGTGCTCAACGTCGGTACCTTTCTCCAGGACCAGTTGATCTACACCGTGCATTTCCTCGGCACGGACAGACGCATCGGCTGCCGCGAGGAAGAACTGGTCGACGCCGATCTACCATGGATGCCGAGCCGCTACGAGACCCGCGAGAAGGTCAGCGCGGCGATCCCGCTTTCGGTGAATGGCGAGGTCCTGGTGCCGCAGGGCAGCGTGGGTGAAGTGTTCAAGGTTGTCCGCGAGTTCGAGCGCGGCCAGCCGTTCTATCACGTGCAGTTCCCCGGGCGCCTGTTGATGGTGCCGGAGTCGGCACTGAATGACGCAAGCGGGGAGGAGGCTGGCCGATGACCGCGATCGATCAGGAAAACCTGGCGTACATGACTCTCAAGAGCGTACAGGCGCGCTTCGATTGCGAACCGGCGCAGCTCACCGAGAGCCAGAAGCACGAGGCTCAGCAGCATGCGCAGCGCCAGTACCGCATAGAAACGGCGGTGCTCGCCTCGCCCATGGCACAGGACGTCCACGTGCCTGCCTCGACGGTGGAGGACGCCTTCGCGCGGATTCGCCAGCGCTATGAGGCGGAGGCCGACTTCCTCGAGGGGCTGGAGCGCGCCGGGCTAGGCGAGGCGGGGCTGCGCCGCGCACTGCTCTGGGAGTTGCGGGTGGAAGCGGTGATGGATCGCGTGGCACAGAACGCCAAGCAGATCGATCCGGTGGACGAGGAGCTGTTCTACCTCAATCACCTCGATCGCTTTCATCTGCCGGAGCGACGCAAGGTGCGGCACATCCTCATCACCATCAATGACCAGTTCGCCGACAACCACCACGATGCCGCGCTGAAACGCATCCGCCAGATCGCCGAGCAATTGAAGCGTCATCCACGGCGCTTCTCCCAGCTCGCCCAACGCTATTCGGAATGCCCAACGGCAATGAACGGCGGGCTGCTCGGGGAGATGACACGGGGCAAGCTCTACCCGGAACTCGACCAGGTGCTCTTCAACCTCGCCAGAGGCCAGATCAGCGGACCGCTGCGATCTCCGATAGGCTTTCATCTGCTGTCGTGCGACTCGATCACCCAGGCCAAGAGGATGCGCTTCGCCGAGGCTCGCCCGAGCATCCACGAGCTTCTCGATACGCGGGTGCGGCGCGCCACCCAGCGCGACTGGATCAGGTCGCTCTTCGCCTAGTCACACGGGGAATTGCCAGAGTGGGCGTCGCGCGTTGATGTAGAATCGCCACCCCTCTGGCTTTTCCGGACAGCACCGACGTGGCCACCCGCAAACTCATCGTTCTCGACCGTGATGGCGTCATCAACGAAGACTCCGATGCCTTCATCAAGACCCTGGATGAATGGATTCCACTGCCGGGTTCCATCGAGGCGATCGCGCGCCTTTCCCGCGCCGGCTGGCAGGTCTGCATAGCCACCAATCAGTCCGGCCTGGCCCGCGGCCTGTTCGACGCTGCCACCCTGGACTCTATGCACGACCGCCTGCGCGAGCTGGTGGCCGGGCAGGGCGGCCGGATCGAGCTCATCCTGCACTGCCCGCATGGGCCGGACGACGGTTGCGAGTGCCGCAAACCGAAGCCCGGCATGTTCCGCCAGATCGCCGATCACTACGGCTATTCCGACCTCGCCGGTGTACCTGCGGTGGGTGATTCGCTGCGCGATCTTCAGGCGGGCGCGGCGATCGGCGCGACGCCCTATCTGGTTCGCACCGGCAAGGGCGCGCTCACCTTGGAAAGGCCGCTGCCGCCCGGCACACTGGTCTTCGCCGATCTTTCATCCGTCGCCAGACACCTGCTCAACGAGTGATTCGATGTCGCCATTGCAAACCCTCAGAACCCTTCTGTTCTATGTTCTCCTCGCCAGCAGCGCCTGTATCTGGTGCACCGTCAGCTTCTTCGTAGCGCCTTTCCTGCCGTTTCGCGCGCGTTACCGTTTCGTCGTGCGCAACTGGTGCCGCAGCGCCGTCTGGCTGACCAAGACCATCGTCGGCATCCGCTATGAAATCAAAGGGTTGGAGAATATCCCGGAGCGTCCCTGCGTGATCCTGGCCAAGCACCAGAGCACCTGGGAGACCTTCTTCCTCTCCGGCTTCTTCGAGCCGCTGTCGCAGGTACTCAAGCGCGAACTCCTGTATGTGCCGTTCTTCGGCTGGGCGATGGCCATGCTCAAACCCATCGCCATCGACCGCAGCAATCCGAAGGCCGCCCTCAAGCAGATGGCCAGCGTCGGCGCCGAACGTATCAAACAGGGCGCCTGGATCCTGGTGTTTCCCGAGGGCACACGCGTGCCGTTCGGCCAGATCGGCAAGTTCTCCCGTGGCGGCACCGCGCTGGCGGTGAACGCCAATCTGCCGGTGCTGCCCATTGCGCACAACGCTGGCGCCTTCTGGCCGAAGAATGGCTGGGCCAAATATCCGGGCACCATCCAGGTGGTGATCGGTGCACCGATGTACGCCGAAACCACCGGCCCGCGCGCGATAGCCGAACTCAACGACCGCGCCTTCGCCTGGGTCGAGCGGACCCAGCGTGAAATCGGCGCGCTGGAAGACGGCGCGATGCCCCTGGATATCGCGGCACTCTGATCGAACGCCAATCGGCGCCCATAAAAAAAACCGGTCGAATGACCGGTTTTTTTAGGCCTGCAGAGAAACGATCAGACGTCCAGGTTCGAGACCGCCAGGGCGTTGGTTTCGATGAAGTCGCGGCGCGGCTCCACGGCGTCGCCCATCAGGGTGTTGAAGATCTGGTCGGCAGCGATGGCGTCTTCGATGGTGACCTGCAGCATGCGCCGAACGTTCGGGTCCATCGTGGTTTCCCACAGCTGGTCCGGGTTCATCTCGCCGAGGCCTTTGTAGCGCTGGATGCTGTGACGCTTGGTGCTCTCGGTCATCAGCCAGCCAAGCGCTTCCTTGAAGGTCGACACCGGCTTCTTGCGCTCGCCGCGCTGCACGTAGGCGTCCTCCTCGAGCAGGCTGTTCAACTGATCGCCGAGCTGGGTAACGGTGCGATAGTCGTTGCTGGCGAAGAAATCGCGATTGAAGGTGATGTAGTTGCTTAGACCATGAGCGACGACTTCCACTTCGGGCAACCAGAGCTGGCGCTCGCGGTCTTCGCGCAGGCTCAGCGTATAGCTGAGGCCCGACTTCTCGATCAGCTTCAGCCGCGCCTGGAACAGCTCCAGCCAGGTCTGCATCGCGGCGTGATCAGCGAGCTGTTCGGGCTCAACCCGCGGCAGATAGACAAAGTGCTCGGTCAGCTCCTGCGGGTACAGGCGCGACAGGCGACTCAGGGTCTTCATCACCGTGCGGTAATCGTTGACCAGTTTTTCCAGGGCGGAACCGGAAAGCCCCGGAGCCTGTTCGTTGACGTGCAAGCTGGCATCTTCGAGGGCGGATTGGGTCATGTATTCCTGCATGGCCTCGTCGTCCTTGATGTACTGCTCCTGCTTGCCGCGCTTGACCTTGTACAGCGGCGGCTGGGCGATATACACGTAGCCCCGCTCGATCAACTCCGGCAGTTGGCGGAAGAAGAACGTCAGCAGCAGCGTACGGATGTGCGAACCGTCAACGTCGGCATCGGTCATGATGATGATGTTGTGGTAACGCAGCTTCTCGATGTTGTATTCCTCGCGGCCAATGCCACAGCCCAGTGCGGTGATCAGCGTACCGACCTCCTGCGAGGAGAGCATCTTGTCGAAACGCGCTTTCTCGACGTTGAGGATCTTGCCCTTGAGCGGCAGGATCGCCTGGGTCTTGCGGTTACGCCCCTGCTTCGCAGAGCCGCCCGCGGAGTCCCCTTCCACGATGTAAAGTTCGGACAGCGCCGGGTCCTTTTCCTGGCAGTCGGCCAGTTTTCCCGGCAGCCCGGCGATGTCCAGGGCGCCCTTGCGACGCGTCATCTCACGCGCCTTGCGGGCCGCCTCGCGAGCCCGCGCCGCATCGATCATCTTGCCGACGACCGCCTTCGCTTCGTTCGGGTTTTCAATGAGGAAGTCGGCGAAGTACTTGCCCATTTCCTGTTCGACGGCGGTCTTCACTTCGGACGAAACCAGCTTGTCCTTGGTTTGCGAACTGAACTTCGGATCGGGAACCTTCACCGAGATGATCGCAGTGAGGCCTTCGCGAGCATCGTCGCCGGTGGTGGCGATCTTGTGCTTCTTGGCCAGGCCTTCCTGCTCGATGTAATTGTTCAGGTTGCGGGTCAGCGCCGAACGGAAACCGGCCAGGTGGGTACCGCCGTCACGCTGTGGAATGTTGTTGGTGAAGCAGAGCAGGTTCTCGTTGAAGCTGTCGTTCCACTGCAATGCCACTTCGACGCCAACGCCATCGTCGCGTTGTACGTTGAAATGGAAGACCTGATTGACCGCAGTCTTGTTGGTGTTCAGGTATTCGACGAAGGCACGCAGCCCGCCGTCGTACTTGAACAACTCTTCCTTGCCGCTGCGCTCGTCGCGCAGAACGATGGCTACACCCGAATTGAGAAACGAAAGCTCGCGCAGGCGCTTGGCGAGGATTTCCCAGACGAAATGGATGTTGTTGAAGGTCTCCGCGGATGCCTTGAAATGCACCTCGGTGCCTGTGCCCTCGGTGGTGCCGACAGGTGCGAGTGGCGCTTGAGGCACGCCATGGCGGTAGAGCTGCTCCCACACCTGACCTGCACGGCGGATGGTCAAACGCAGTTCTTCGGACAGCGCGTTTACCACCGAGACACCCACGCCATGGAGACCGCCGGAAACCTTGTAGGAGTTGTCATCGAACTTACCGCCGGCGTGCAACACGGTCATGATGACCTCCGCAGCGGACACACCTTCTTCCTTGTGCATGTCGACCGGAATGCCGCGACCGTTGTCCCGAACCGTGATCGACTCATCCAGATGGATGGTGATGGAAATCTCGGAGCAATGACCGGCCAGTGCTTCGTCGATGGAGTTGTCGACGACCTCGAACACCATGTGGTGCAGCCCCGTGCCGTCATCGGTATCGCCGATGTACATGCCCGGGCGCTTGCGTACGGCGTCCAGTCCTTTGAGGACCTTAATGCTGGAGGAGTCGTACGTGTTGTTCTCGCTCATGCTTCACTCCGAAGGTGTGATTCGGCCATGTTCCACGTGGAACATGGCGACCGGCGTATCCGCGTGCCAGCCATCTTTCAATAATTCGTGATCCACGCAGGTGATGAATACCTGACAGTGCAAATCTTCCAACAGTCGACACAGTGCGTGTCGGTGTTGCTCATCCAGCTCGGACGGCAAATCGTCCACCAGATAGATACATTGGCCGCGCTTGGTTTGGTTAACTAAATGCCCTTGGGCAATCCGCAGTGCGCAGACGACCAATTTCTGCTGGCCTCGGGACAGGATATCCGCCGCGCTATGAGCGCCTAACCGAAGCCGCAAGTCCGCACGTTGAGGCCCCGACTGCGTGTGGCCGATCTGCTGATCGCGGGACAACGAAGTGGAAAGCACTTCCTCAAGAGAACGCTCTTTATCCCATCCCCGGAAATAACTCAGGGTCAATCCCTGGAGATCCACCAGCTCGCGCAGCGTAGCCTCGAACTCGGGTTTCAACGCCTGAATATAGGCGCGCCGATAGCCATCAATCTCGTCGCTGGCCAGATACAGCTCACGGTCCCACGAGGCCTGTAAAGCACCGTCAAGTGTACCATGGCGCAACCAGGAGTTCCGTTGCCGCAGTGCCTTCTGCAGGCGCTGCCAGGATCCCAGAAAGCGAGGTTCCACGTGGAACACTCCCCAATCAAGGAACTGACGACGAATTTTAGGCGCCCCTTCCAACAGGCGGAAACTGTCCGGATTGATCAGCTGCAGCGGAAGAGTTTCCGCAAGCTGGGAAGCGCTCCGCACGTTCTGACCATCGATGCGTATCTGCAACTCGCCCTGTCGATCGCGACTGATACCTAGATTGCTGGTTCCATCGGGTAGCAGCACCTGTCCGAATACCGTGCAGGCGGGATGTTCGTACTGAATAACCGGCTGCAATCGATTGCTGCGAAATGAGCGGGCCAGGCCCAGCAAATGGATGGCCTCGAGCAAGCTGGTCTTGCCGCTGCCGTTGGCGCCATGGAGGATGTTGATACGGGGAGAGGGAGAGAGTGTCACCGGGTGCAAATTGCGCACCGCAGTGACAGTGACGCGACTTAAGGACATTGAGCGTTACAGGCGCATCGGCATGACGACATAGGCAGACTCATCGTTCTCAGCTTCCTGCACCAGCGCGCTGCTATTGGAATCGGAAAGAATCAAACGCACTTGATCGGTAGTCATAACGCCCAGCACGTCCAGCAGATAGCTGACGTTGAAGCCAATCTCGAGACCGGCACCGGTATAGTCGACGGCTACTTCTTCTTCCGCTTCTTCCTGCTCGGGGTTGTTGGCCTGAATCTTCAACGTGCCACTCGCCAGCAGGAGTCGGATGCCCCGGTATTTTTCGTTGGAGAGAATCGCGGTGCGGCTGAAGGCCTCACGCAGGACCTGCCGGTCGCCCACCACCAGTTTGTCGCCGCCTTTGGGCAACACGCGCTCATAGTCGGGGAATTTGCCGTCAACGAGTTTCGAGGTGAAGGTGAAATCACCTGTGGTCGCGCGGATATGGTGCTGGCCCAGCACGATCGCGACCTCGCCATCCTGCTCGGTCAACAGGCGGGCCAATTCCAGGATACCTTTGCGCGGAACGATCACCTGGTGACGGTCCGCCTGTTCGATGCCGGCCGTCATCGAACACATGGCCAGCCGGTGGCCGTCAGTGGCGACCGCACGAAGTACGTTGGCGCTGACTTCCAGCAGCATCCCGTTCAGGTAGTACCGCACATCCTGCTGCGCCATGGCGAAGCTGGTGCGCTCGATGAGCCGACGCAGCTTCGCCTGCGGCAAGGTGAAGTTCAGCGAGCCCGGACCTTCCTCGACCGTCGGGAAGTCATTGGCCGGCAAGGTGGACAAGGTGAAGCGACTGCGGCCCGCCTTGACGACCAGCTTCTGTTCATCCAGCCGCACGTCGATCAGCGCATCGCTGGGAAGGCTCTTGCAGATATCCATCAGCTTGCGTGCGGGAACGGTGATTTCGCCGGGCTCGGCGATGTCTTCCAAGGCAACGCGACCGACCAGTTCGACTTCCAGGTCAGTGCCGGTAAGGGAAAGATTCTGTCCCTCCACGACCAGCAGGACGTTGGAAAGAACCGGCAGGGTCTGCCGACGTTCCACGACGCCAGCAACCAGTTGCAGGGGTTTCAACAGGGCTTCGCGCTGAATAGTGAAGTGCATGGTCCGTTCCCTTGCCTCGTAGGCTGCGTGTGGATCAGGTAGTCAATGTGCGCAGCAGATTCTTGTAGTCCTCGCGGATGTCCGCGTCGGATTCCCTCAGTTCAGCAATCTTACGACAGGCATGCAGCACTGTGGTGTGATCGCGACCGCCGAATGCATCGCCGATTTCCGGCAGGCTGTGGTTAGTCAGTTCCTTGGACAGCGCCATCGCCACCTGCCGGGGCCTGGCGACCGATCGGGAACGCCGTTTCGACAGCATGTCGGCGATCTTGATCTGGTAGTAATCGGCGGCGGTGCGCTGGATGTTGTCGATGCTGACCAGCTTGTCCTGCAAGGCCAACAGATCCTTCAGCGACTCGCGGATCAGCTCGATGGTGATATCACGCCCCATGAAGTGGGCATGAGCGATGACACGCTTCAGCGCGCCTTCGAGTTCACGAACATTGGAGCGAATCCGTTGCGCGATGAAGAATGCCGCATCGTGCGGCAGATCGACCTTCGCCTGGTCGGCCTTCTTCATCAGGATCGCCACGCGCGTTTCCAGCTCCGGCGGCTCCACGGCTACCGTCAGCCCCCAGCCGAAACGCGATTTCAAGCGCTCTTCCAGCCCGTCTATCTCCTTCGGATAGCGGTCACTGGTGAGGATAACCTGCTGGCCACCTTCAAGTAAGGCATTGAAAGTATGGAAGAATTCCTCCTGGGAGCGTTCTTTCTTGGCGAAGAACTGGATGTCATCGATGAGCAGCGCATCGACGGAGCGGTAGAACCGCTTGAACTCGTTGATCGCGTTCAGCTGCAGTGCCTTCACCATGTCCGCGACGAAACGCTCCGAGTGCAGGTAGACCACCTTCGCGTTCGGGTTCTTCTTCAGCAGATGGTTGCCGACCGCATGCATCAGGTGAGTCTTGCCCAGACCGACGCCACCATAAAGGAACAACGGGTTGTAACCGTGCTTGGGGTTGTCGGCTACCTGCCACGCCGCCGCTCGCGCCAGCTGGTTGGACTTGCCTTCCACGAAATTCTCGAAAGTGAAGGTCCGGTTCAGGTAACTGGTGTGCTTGAGCGCGCCCTCTACCTGCACCGTCCGCTCGGTACGAACCGCAGGGGCCGAGTTGCTCGCCACAGGCTCAGGGGCGTAGATCGGCGCCGAAACGACATCCGCTACCTGGCTGGCCTGCTGAACGGGCTCGGGCGGCGGCGCGAAGGCCGCCGAAAGGGGCGCGTTAGGCGCCGGGCGCGAAGCCGCGCTGCGCTTGCTGCCTATAAGAAGGGACAGTGCCGGTGCGATTCCAGCGCCGCGCTCCCCGAGCAGTTCGAGCAGTCGTCCGAGGTACTTCTCGTTGACCCAGTCCAGAACGAACCGGTTCGGCGCATAGACGCGTAACTCCTCACCTTCTGCCTCGACCTGCAGCGGCCGTATCCAGGTGTTGAATTGCTGGGCCGGCAGCTCATCGCGAAGTATTTCCACGCATTGCTGCCAAAGTTCAACGGACACAGACGACCCCACAGAGTGAAAAAGCGACGAAAAATCAGCTGGCATTGTACGGGGCTGGTGGGCGGTTATCCACATTGCCCGACATGGGGAAATAGTTCGAGAGGTCGTGCAGGCAGATTATGAACAGACAAAGATCTACGCGTTTCATTGTGGATAAAGTGCCAATAACATCCGTAAGAACCCGTGGGAAAACCTGTCGTTAACCTTACCTGTGGAAAACTCGTCCAGTTGTCCAGAGCCTCTACACAGCCCAGACACATCCACAGCACGTTTTCATCACAGTGTTGTAATCGGCTGCAGGCAGCAGCTGGTCCGGCCTTCAGGGCTTATCCACAGAAAACAGGCTCACCATTAGTAGTCATATTCACCAAAGAGCTTATCTATTCTTCTCTTTATATTTCTCTGGAACGAAAAGCGTTGGTTGGAAATTGACCTGTCCGTTCGGTTTCACTAGAATTGCCGGTCTCTTAAACGGGGGCCACTCCCGGCCCGTAGTGAGCACCAGGTAGAAGCATCATGAAACGCACCTTCCAGCCCAGCACCATCAAGCGCGCTCGTGTCCACGGTTTCCGTGCCCGCATGGCCACCAAGAACGGTCGTCAAGTCCTGTCGCGTCGCCGCGCCAAGGGCCGTAAGCGTCTGACCGTCTAATAATCCGGCACGGGTGGTGAGTCGAGACTTCAGTCGGGAAAAGCGCCTGCTTACACCCCGACAATTCAAGACCGTATTCGACTCCCCCACCGGCAAGGTCCCCGGCAGGAATGTCCTGCTACTCGCGCGCGACAACGATCTTGATCATCCCCGCTTGGGTTTGGTGATCGGCAAGAAGAGCGTCAAGCTCTCCGTTGAACGCAATCGCCTGAAACGTCAGATCCGCGAATCGTTCCGCCTGAATCAGGACAGCCTGGTCGGCTGGGACATCGTGATCGTCGCGCGCAAGGGCCTTGGCGACCTGGACAACAGCGAACTGGCTCTACAGTTCGGCAAGCTCTGGAAACGCCTCGCGCGCAATCGACCTCGCCTGCACACCCAAGCCGAACCTGAGGTCGCCGACAGTCGTCATGCGTAAACTGGCCCTCGCATCGATCCAGTTCTACCGCTATGCCATCAGCCCGATGATGGCCAGCCACTGTCGTTTCTACCCCAGTTGTTCCTGCTACGCCCATGACGCCATCGAGCAGCACGGCGTGATGCGTGGCGGCTGGCTGGCCATGCGCCGGCTTGGCCGTTGTCATCCCTGGAATCCCGGCGGTTACGATCCGGTTCCCGCAGCGAAACCCTCCCGATCCCCTTCGATGGCCGAGTAATCATGGATATCAAACGCTCGATCCTGATCGTCGCCCTTGCGATCGTGTCCTACCTGATGGTCCTGCAATGGAACCAGGATTATGGGCAGGCCGCGTTGCCGCCGACGCAGAACCCTGTTGCGCAGAGCTCCAACCAGGCGCTGCCCGACGCTCCCAGTGCCACCGCCACCAGCGACGACGTGCCCAGCGCGACGGCCGAAGGCGAAGCGCAAATTGCACCGAGCGCAGTCAGCAACGCACTCATTCGGGTGAAGACCGACGTTCTCGACCTGGCGATCGATCCGCGTGGGGGCGATATCGTCCAGCTCAGCCTGCCGCAGTATCCGCGTCGTCAGGACCGTCCCGATGTGCCGTTCCAGCTGTTCGACAACGGCGGCGAACTGACCTACCTGGCGCAGAGCGGCCTGACCGGCGCCAACGGCCCGGATGCCCGCAGCTCCGGCCGGCCGCTGTTCAACAGCGCGCAGCGCAGCTACGAACTGGCCGAAGGTCAGAATCAGCTGGTGGTCGACCTGACCTACAGCGATGCCGGGGTCAACTACATCAAGCGCTTCACCTTCAAGCGCGGGCTCGATGCCTCCTGCTCACCCAAAGAGCAGCAGCTGAAGAAGCCGGGCTGCGTGGACCCGTCCGCCTACCAGGTCGAAGTGCGCTATCTGATCGACAACCAGAGCGGCGCTACCTGGAACGGCAACCTGTTCGCCCAGCTCAAGCGTGACGCCAGCGGCGACCCGTCCTCGACCACGGCCACCGGCACGGCCACTTACCTTGGCGCGGCGATGTGGAAACCTGATTCGCCTTACACCAAGGTGAAGATGAAGGACATCGACAAGGCCCCGCTGAAGGAAACCGTGCAGGGCGGCTGGGTCGCCTGGCTGCAGCATTACTTCGTCACCGCCTGGGTGCCGGCGAAAGACACCACCAACGTGGTGCAGACCCGCAAGGACGCCCAGGGCAACTACATCATCGGCTTCACCGGTCCTACCGTAACCGTCGCCCCCGGCGCCAAGGCGGAGACCAGTGCGATTCTCTATGCCGGTCCGAAGATCCAGAAATACCTCGGCGAGCTGTCCCACGGCCTCGAGCTGACGGTCGACTACGGCGTTCTGTGGTTCCTCGCACAACCGATCTTCTGGCTGTTGCAACATATCCACAGCCTACTCGGAAACTGGGGCTGGTCGATCATCGTCCTGACCATCATCATCAAGATGGCGTTCTTCCCGCTGTCTGCTGCCAGCTACCGCTCCATGGCGCGCATGCGCGCCGTCTCGCCAAAGATGGCCGCACTGAAAGAGCAGTTCGGTGACGATCGCCAGAAGATGTCCCAGGCGATGATGGAGCTCTACAAGAAAGAGAAGATCAACCCGCTCGGCGGCTGCCTGCCGATCGTGGTGCAGATGCCGGTGTTCCTGGCGCTCTACTGGACGCTGCTGGAAAGCGTCGAGATGCGCCAGGCGCCGTGGATGTTCTGGATCACCGACCTGTCGATCAAGGATCCGTTCTTCATCCTGCCGATCATCATGGGCGCGACCATGTTCATTCAGCAGCAGCTGAACCCGACGCCGCCGGACCCGATGCAGGCCAAGGTAATGAAGCTGATGCCGATCATCTTCACCTTCTTCTTCCTCTGGTTCCCGGCCGGTCTGGTGCTGTACTGGGTGGTCAACAACTGCCTGTCCATCGCACAGCAGTGGTACATTACCCGCCAGATCGAAGCACGCACGAAGAAGGCCGAAGCCTGATTCACGCCGCGCGCACCTGTTGAACGAGACGCCCCATTTATGGGGCGTCTTGCTATCTGGAGAGTCCGAATGTCCACACCCCGTGAAACCATCGCCGCCGTCGCCACGGCACCCGGACGCGGCGGGGTGGGTATCGTGCGGGTTTCGGGTACGCAGGCGCGGCGCATGGCGGTCGCGCTGTTCGGCCGAGAACCGCGGCCACGACATGCGCATTACGGTCCGTTCCTCGCCGAAGCCGGCCAGGTCATCGACGAAGGCCTGCTGCTGTTCTTTCCGGGGCCGAACTCCTTTACCGGCGAAGACGTGCTCGAACTCCAGGGCCATGGAGGCCCAGTGATTCTCGACCTGCTGCTCAGACGCTGCCTCGAACTGGGCGCCCGCCAGGCGCGCCCGGGCGAGTTCAGCGAGCGCGCCTTCCTCAATGACAAACTCGATCTGGCGCAGGCCGAGGCGATTGCCGACCTGATCGAGGCCAGTTCCGAACAGGCGGCACGCAACGCGTTGCGTTCGCTGCAGGGTGAGTTCTCGAAACGCGTGCACGGCCTGACCGAGAGCCTGATCCAGCTGCGCATCTATGTCGAAGCGGCAATCGACTTCCCGGAGGAAGAAATCGACTTCCTCGCCGATGGCCACGTACTGCGGCAACTCGATGCCGTGCGCGAACACCTGCAGCAGGTCGTCCGGGAAGCCAGTCAGGGCGCTTTGCTGCGCGACGGCATGAACGTGGTCATCGCCGGCCGACCCAACGCCGGAAAGTCGAGCCTGCTCAACGCCCTCGCCGGCCGCGAGACGGCGATCGTCAGTGACATCGCCGGCACCACGCGCGACGTGCTGCGTGAACATATCCACATTGATGGCATGCCGCTGCACGTGATCGACACCGCCGGCCTGCGCGCTACCGACGACCAGGTCGAGAAGATCGGCGTCGAACGCGCGGTGAAGGCGATCAGCGAGGCCGATCGTGTGCTGCTGGTGGTGGATGCGAGCACGCCGGAAGCGCGCGATCCGTTCGCACTCTGGCCGGAGTTCTTCGACGTGCGCCCGGCGGCGGACAAGGTGACGCTGATCCGCAACAAGGCCGATCTTTCCGGCGAGCCCAGCGCACTGTCGGTCGCCGAGGATGGCCACGTCAGCATCGCCTTGTCCGCGCGCTCCAGCGACGGCCTCGAGCTGTTGCGCGAACACCTGAAGGCCTGCATGGGCTACCAGCAACTGTCCGAGGGCAGCTTCAGCGCCCGTCGGCGTCACCTCGAGGCACTGCGCCAGGCGTCCAGCCACCTTGAACATGGACGCGCCCAGCTGACCCTGGCAGGCGCCGGCGAGCTCCTGGCGGAAGACCTGCGCCTGGCGCAGCAGGCACTCGGCGAAATCACCGGTGCGTTCAGCTCCGACGACCTCCTCGGTCGGATCTTTTCCAGCTTCTGCATCGGCAAGTAACCCCCGGAAGGTTGCGGTCTCGCCGTGTCGGGACGGTATTCGGCCGCCCATTTTTCGGCCATGAGCGTTGTGGATAACCCTGAATGTGCCCTGTAGGTAACGCGCCTCCAAAGCGGAGGATAAACTCACCTGTGCATAAGTAGAGGTTTAATACACAGGTTACGATCAACCTAACCCCTGCTTTCACGCAGCCAGGGCACAAGTTTCACGAACGCTGTACATCAGGATTGGCGTGGCTTGTAGCACTTTATCCACAGAAAATGGCGCCAGTAAGAATAAACATAGAAAACAAGCTTTATAAATTCATCTCTATTTATTCTTGTTAGCCGGACTCACGAGCCACTCGCTTTCTCCGGGTGAACCGATTGGCTAAATTTTGTGCAAAAGGCTTCATTCAGCCAACCTAACTCCCTATACTTGCCGGCTCCCTGATTTCCCAATCTCAACAGGCACGAGGTGCGTGGTGGATTACCCTTCCCGTTTCGACGTGATCGTCATCGGTGGCGGCCATGCCGGTACCGAAGCAGCGCTGGCTGCCGCCCGCATGGGGGTGAAAACCCTGCTGCTGACCCATAACGTCGAAACCCTCGGCCAGATGAGCTGCAACCCGGCCATCGGCGGGATCGGCAAGAGCCATCTGGTGAAGGAAATCGACGCCCTCGGCGGCGTGATGGCGCAGGCAACGGACAAGGGTGGCATCCAGTTCCGTGTGCTCAATAGCCGTAAGGGCCCCGCGGTGCGCGCCACGCGCGCCCAGGCCGACCGCATCCTGTACAAGGCCGCGGTGCGTGAGGTTCTGGAAAACCAGCCTAACCTGTGGATATTCCAGCAGGCCTGCGACGACCTGATCGTCGAGAACGAGCAGGTCAAGGGCGTGGTCACCCAGATGGGCTTGCGTTTCTTCGCCGAGTCCGTGGTGCTGACCACCGGCACCTTCCTGGGCGGACTTATCCACATCGGCCTGCAGAACTACTCCGGCGGCCGCGCCGGCGACCCGCCGTCGATGTCCCTGGCCAAGCGCCTGCGGGAACTGCCGCTGCGCGTCGGTCGGCTGAAGACGGGCACGCCGCCGCGCATCGACGGTCGCTCGGTGGATTTCTCGGTGATGACCGAGCAGCCTGGCGATACGCCGGTTCCGGTGATGTCGTTCCTCGGTTCGAAGGAACAGCATCCGGCGCAGGTCAGCTGCTGGATCACTCATACCAATGCGCGCACCCACGAGATCATCGCCGCCAACCTGGATCGCTCGCCGATGTACTCGGGCGTTATCGAAGGGATCGGCCCGCGCTACTGCCCGTCGATCGAGGACAAGATCCATCGCTTCGCCGACAAGGACAGCCACCAGGTGTTCCTCGAGCCGGAAGGCCTGACCACCCACGAGCTGTACCCGAACGGCATCTCCACCTCGCTGCCCTTCGACGTCCAGTTGCAGATCGTGCAGAGCATCCGCGGGATGGAAAACGCGCACATCGTGCGTCCGGGCTACGCCATCGAGTACGACTACTTCGATCCGCGCGATCTCAAGTACAGCCTGGAGACCAAGGTCATCGGCGGGCTGTTCTTCGCCGGCCAGATCAATGGCACCACGGGCTACGAAGAAGCTGGTGCCCAGGGCCTGCTCGCCGGTGCCAACGCCGCGCTGCGTGCGCAGGGCAAAGACGCCTGGTGCCCGCGTCGTGACGAGGCCTACATCGGCGTGCTGGTCGACGACCTGATCACATTGGGTACCCAAGAGCCGTACCGCATGTTCACTTCGCGCGCCGAGTACCGACTGATCCTGCGTGAAGACAACGCGGACCTTCGCCTCACCGAGAAGGGCCGCGAACTGGGATTGATCGACGACGCGCGCTGGGCCGCGTTCTGCACCAAGCGCGAGGCGATCGAGCAGGAAGAACAGCGCCTGAAAAGCGCCTGGGTCCGGCCGAACACCCCGCAGGGTGACGCCGTCGCCGCGCGCTTCGGAACACCGCTCGCCCACGAATACAACCTGCTCAACCTGCTCAGCCGCCCGGAAATCGACTACGCCGGGCTGATCGAGATCACCGGCGAAGGCGTGATCGATCCGCAGGTCGCCGAGCAGATTGAGATCCGCACCAAGTACGCCGGCTACATCGATCGCCAGCAGGAAGAAATTGCCCGCCTGCGTGCCAGCGAGAACATCTGCCTGCCCGACGACCTCGACTACGCCGGGATTTCCGGGCTGTCCAAGGAAATCCAGCACAAGCTCGGCCAGGCCCGCCCGGAAACCCTCGGCCAGGCCTCGCGTATCCCCGGCGTGACGCCGGCGGCCGTGTCGCTGCTGATGATCCATCTGAAAAAGCGCGGCGCTGGCCGCCAGCTGGAACAGAGCGCCTGATGGCGGTCACCGATCATCAGGCGCTGGAGCTTTCCCGGGGGGCCGAGCAACTCGGTGTGGCGCTCGACGCGTCGCAGCAACGCCGGCTGCTCGGTTACCTTGCGCTGCTCATCAAGTGGAACAAGGCCTACAACCTGACGGCGGTGCGCGATCCGGACGAGATGGTTTCGCGTCATCTGCTCGACAGCCTCAGCGTTGTGCCCTTCGTGGCCGACGCTGGCGAGCGCTGGCTGGACGTCGGCAGCGGCGGCGGCATGCCCGGCATTCCCCTGGCGATCCTGTTTCCTGACCGCCATTTCACCCTGCTCGACTCCAACGGCAAGAAGACCCGCTTCCTCACCCAGGTGAAACTCGAGCTCGGCCTGAGCAACCTGGATGTGGTGCAGGGTCGCGTCGAGGCGTTCACGCCCGAGCGGCCGTTCGACGGCATCTGCTCCCGCGCCTTCAGTGCCCTGGACGATTTCGCCAACTGGACGCGCCATCTGGGCGATGCATCGACCTGCTGGCTGGCAATGAAAGGCGTGCATCCCGATGACGAGCTGCAGGCGCTGCCGGACGACTTCCGCCTCGCTGCAACCCACGTGCTCAAGGTTCCCGGTTGCCAAGGCCAGCGCCATCTGCTGATACTGCGCCGCTCCTCATGACCCGGACCGACACCGACAATGGCTAAAGTTCTCGCCATCGCCAACCAGAAAGGCGGTGTCGCCAAGACCACGACCTGCATCAACCTGGCGGCCTCGCTGGTGGCCACCAAGCGCCGGGTGCTGCTCATCGACCTCGATCCGCAGGGCAATGCCACCACCGGCAGCGGCGTGGACAAGCTCGGTCTCGAACATTCGATCTACGACGTGTTGATCGGCGAATGCAGCCTGGTCGAAGCCATGCAGTTCTCCGAACACGGCGGTTACCAGCTGCTGCCGGCCAACCGCGACTTGACGGCCGCCGAAGTGGCCCTGCTGGATATGCCGGCCAAGGAGAATCGCCTGCGCGAGGCGTTGGCCCCGGTCCGCGAGAACTACGACTACATCCTCATCGACTGCCCCCCTTCGCTATCGATGCTCACCGTCAACGCGCTGGTCGCCGCCGATGGCGTGATCATCCCCATGCAGTGCGAGTACTACGCGCTGGAAGGGCTGACCGACCTGATCAACTCGATCCAGCGCATCGGCAAGATGCTCAACCCGTCGCTGAAGATCGAAGGGTTGCTGCGCACCATGTACGACCCGCGCATCAGCCTGACCAACGACGTGTCCGCCCAGCTCAAGGAGCATTTCGGCGACACGCTTTACGACACGGTGATCCCGCGCAACGTCCGTCTCGCCGAGGCGCCCAGCTTCGGCATGCCGGCGCTGGTCTACGACAAGCAATCGCGTGGCGCCCTGGCCTACCTGGCGCTGGCCGGCGAGCTGGCACGCCGTCAGCGCAGCGCCGGACGCACCGCAGCGGCGCCCGCCACACAAGCATAAGGAACTGGCATGGCCATCAAGAAACGAGGTCTCGGACGCGGACTGGACGCCCTGCTGGGCGGAACCAGCATCGCCGCCATGCAGGAAGAAGCCGCCCAGGTGGAAAACCGCGAGCTGCATCACCTCCCGCTCGACCTGATTCAGCGCGGCAAGTATCAGCCGCGTCGCGACATGGACCCCGCCGCACTGGAAGAACTGGCGCAATCGATCAAGGCCCAGGGCGTGATGCAGCCGATCGTGGTGCGTGCCATCGACGGTGGTCGTTACGAAATCATTGCCGGCGAGCGTCGCTGGCGTGCCAGCCAGCAGGCCAATCTGGAAAAGATCCCGGCCATGGTGCGCGACGTCAGCGACGAGGCCGCAGTGGCGATGGCGCTGATCGAGAACATCCAGCGCGAGGACCTCAATCCGATCGAGGAAGCCTTTGCCCTGCAGCGCCTGCAGCAGGAATTCCAGCTGACCCAGCAGCAGGTCGCCGAGGCCGTGGGCAAATCGCGGGTCACCGTGACCAACCTGTTGCGCCTGATCGCCCTGCCGGAAGAGATCAAGACCCTGCTCGCCCATGGCGATCTGGAAATGGGGCACGCCCGGGCATTGCTCGGATTGCCGGCCGACCGCCAGCTAGAAGCTGCGCGACACGTTGTCGCACGCGGTCTGACGGTTCGCCAGGCCGAGGCTCTGGTGAGGCAGTGGCTGAGCGACAAACCACAGGCCGCCGAGAAGCCCAAAGCCGATCCGGACATCAGCCGTCTGGAACAGCGCCTCGCAGAGCGGCTGGGCTCTCCCGTGCAGATCAAGCACGGACAGAAGGGCAAAGGTCAGCTGGTAATCCGCTACAACTCGCTGGATGAATTGCAGGGCGTACTGGCTCATATCCGCTGAAACAAATGCTTATGCATGACGTGTAGCGGGTAGTCGGAAATCACTACCCGGCAGTTGAACGGGTAGGGAAGCGCCCCTATACTCTGCGCGCATTTTGGTCGGCATGAAATATGCCAAGTCGTTGATTTAACGGACGCCGACCTTCCAGAGGACGTTTGCGATGGATGCCCGCACGCCACAACGCCTGCCCCTCCATCGCCTGCCGGTTTTTCCGGTGTTGATCGCCCAACTGGTCCTGCTGCTGATCGCCGCTTCGTTACTCTGGCTTTCACGAGGATCGGTAGCCGGTTACTCGGGACTCTGCGGTGGTCTGATCGTATGGCTACCCAACCTGTATTTCGCTCACAAGGCGTTCCGCTTCAGCGGGGCGCGGGCCGCACAAGCCATCGTCCGGTCGTTCTACGCCGGCGAGGCCGGAAAACTGATTCTGACGGCGGTGCTCTTTGCGCTGACGTTCGCAGGTGTGAAACCGCTGGAACCGCTGGCCTTATTCGGCGTGTTCCTGCTGACCCAGACGGTCGGCTGGTTTTCTCCCCTGCTGATGAGAAAACGACTTACGAATTAACGCGTTGAGGCAAACATGGCAGCAGAAAACGCTTCGGGCTACATTCAGCACCACCTGCAGAACCTGACCTTCGGGCGCCTGCCGAGCGGTGACTGGGGCCTCGCCCACACCGCTCAGGAAGCCAAGGAAATGGGCTTCTGGGCATTCCACCTGGATACCCTGGGCTGGTCGGTTGCGCTGGGTGTGATTTTCGTTCTGCTGTTCCGCATGGCTGCCAGCAAGGCGACCTCCGGTCAGCCAGGCGCCCTGCAGAACTTCGTCGAAGTGTTGGTCGAGTTCGTCGACGGCAGCGTCAAGGACACCTTCCACGGTCGCAACCCGCTGATCGCTCCGCTGGCCCTGACGATCTTCGTCTGGATCTTCCTGATGAACGCCATCGACCTGATCCCGGTCGACTGGATCCCGCATGCGGCGATGGCGATCTCCGGAAACGAGCACATCTTCTTCCGCGCGGTTCCGACTACCGATCCGAACGCTACCCTGGGCATGGCCCTGTCGGTGTTCGCGCTGATCATCTTCTACAGCATCAAGGTCAAGGGCATCGGCGGCTTCATTGGTGAACTGACCCTGCATCCTTTCAGCAGCAAGAACATCGCGGTGCAGGTCATCCTCATCCCGGTCAACTTCCTGCTCGAATTCGTAACCCTGGTGGCCAAGCCGATTTCGCTGGCCCTGCGGTTGTTCGGCAACATGTATGCCGGCGAGCTGGTATTCATCCTGATCGCCGTGATGTTCGGCAGCGGTCTGCTTTGGCTGAGTGGCCTGGGTGTGGTGCTGCAGTGGGCGTGGGCGGTTTTCCACATCCTGATCATCACCCTGCAAGCGTTCATCTTCATGATGCTGACGATCGTCTACCTTTCGATGGCGCACGAAGATAACCACTGATTGTTCGCTTTACCGCTTCATCTAAAACCCCTAACCAAGTCGACATAAGAGTCGGAGGAAAAATGGAAACTGTAGTTGGTCTTACCGCTATTGCCGTTGCACTGCTGATTGGCCTGGGTGCCCTGGGTACCGCCATTGGTTTCGGTCTGCTGGGTGGCAAATTCCTGGAAGGCGCTGCGCGTCAACCGGAAATGGTCCCGATGCTTCAAGTCAAGATGTTCATCGTCGCCGGCCTGCTCGACGCCGTGACCATGATCGGCGTTGGTATCGCTCTGTTCTTCACCTTCGCGAACCCCTTCGTTGGTCAAATCGCCGGCTGATCACTCGTCTTCTTTCGAGTGAACCGGTTTGATGGACAACGAACGAGCGAGGTGTTGGCGTGAACATTAATGCAACCCTGATTGGCCAGTCCGTTGCGTTCTTCATCTTCGTGCTGTTCTGCATGAAGTTCGTGTGGCCTCCGGTCATCACGGCTTTGCGCGAACGCCAGAAGAAGATCGCAGAAGGTCTGGACGCTGCCAATCGTGCGACTCGCGACCTGGAGCTGGCCCAAGAGAAAGTGGGCGAGCAACTGCGCGAGGCGAAGACTCAGGCAGCCGAGATCATCGAGCAAGCCAAGAAGCGCGCGACCCAGATCGTCGACGAAGCCCGTGATCAGGCCCGCGTCGAAGCTGAGCGCGTCAAGGCTCAGGCTCAGGCCGAGATCGAGCAGGAAATCAACGGTGTCAAGGACGCGCTGCGTGCCCAACTGGGTAGCCTGGCCGTCGGCGGTGCCGAGAAGATCCTGGGTGCCACAATCGATCGAAACGCGCATGCGGAGCTGGTTGATAAACTGGCTGCCGAAATCTAAGCGAGGGCGATCATGGCAGAATTGACCACGCTGGCCCGACCTTATGCCAAGGCTGCTTTCGAGCATGCCCAGGCCCATCAGCAGCTGGCCGCCTGGTCGGCCATGCTCGGCCTGGCTGCAGCGGTGTCGCAAGACGCGCGCATGCAGAGCGTGCTCAAGGCTCCGCGTCTGACCAGTACAGAAAAGGCCGCCACCTTCGTCGAGGTGTGCGGCGACAAGTTCGATGCTCAGGTACAGAACTTCATCCATATCGTTGCCGAAAACGAGCGCCTCGCGCTTTTGCCGGAAATCGCCGAACTGTTCGAGCTGTACAAAGCCGAGCAGGAGAAGTCGGTCGATGTGGACGTGACCAGTGCCTTCGCATTGAGCGCCGAACAGCAAGACAAACTCGCCAAGGTTCTCAGCGCTCGGCTCAGCCGGGAAGTGCGATTGCACGCTGCGGAAGACGCCAGCCTCATCGGTGGTGTCGTGATCCGCGCAGGCGACCTGGTTATCGATGGCTCGGTTCGCGGCAAGCTCGCGAAACTGGCCGAAGCGTTGAAATCCTGAGTTTGAAGGGGCAGCAGAGCAATGCAGCAACTCAATCCTTCCGAAATAAGTGAAATCATCAAGGGGCGTATCGAGAAACTCGACGTCTCTTCCCAAGCCCGTAACGAAGGCACCATCGTCAGCGTTTCCGACGGTATCGTGCGCATCTACGGCCTGGCCGACGTCATGTACGGCGAGATGATCGAGTTCCCCGGTGGCGTCTACGGTATGGCGCTTAACCTGGAACAAGACTCCGTCGGCGCCGTCGTTCTGGGTAGCTACCTCGGCCTGCAAGAAGGCATGAGCGCCAAGTGCACCGGCCGCATCCTCGAGGTTCCGGTCGGTCCGGAACTGCTGGGTCGCGTGGTCGATGCCCTGGGTAACCCGATCGATGGCAAAGGCCCGCTCAACAACGTCGCTACCGACGCGGTTGAGAAGGTCGCGCCGGGCGTGATCTGGCGTAAGTCGGTCGACCAGCCGGTACAGACCGGCTACAAATCGGTCGATGCGATGATCCCGGTAGGCCGTGGCCAGCGCGAGCTGATCATCGGTGACCGTCAGATCGGCAAGACCGCTCTGGCCATCGACGCCATCATCAACCAGAAGAACAGCGGCATCCGCTGCGTCTACGTCGCCATCGGTCAGAAGCAGTCGACCATCGCCAACGTGGTGCGCAAGCTGGAAGAGAACGGCGCCCTGGCCAACACCATCGTTGTGGCGGCGAGTGCTTCGGAATCCGCAGCACTGCAGTTCCTGGCTCCCTACGCCGGCTGCACCATGGGCGAGTACTTCCGTGACCGCGGCGAAGACGCCCTGATCGTTTATGACGATCTGTCCAAGCAGGCTGTCGCCTATCGCCAGATCTCCCTGCTGTTGCGCCGTCCGCCGGGCCGCGAAGCCTACCCGGGCGACGTGTTCTATCTCCACAGCCGTCTGCTGGAGCGCGCTTCCCGCGTTTCCGAAGAGTACGTCGAGAAGTTCACCAACGGCGCCGTGACTGGCAAGACCGGTTCGCTGACCGCGCTGCCGATCATCGAAACCCAGGCCGGCGACGTTTCCGCGTTCGTTCCGACCAACGTGATTTCGATCACCGACGGCCAGATCTTCCTTGAGTCGGCGATGTTCAACTCGGGTATCCGTCCGGCCGTCAACGCCGGTATCTCGGTATCCCGCGTGGGTGGCGCTGCCCAGACCAAGATCGTCAAGAAGCTTTCCGGTGGTATTCGTACCGCGTTGGCGCAGTACCGTGAACTGGCGGCTTTCGCCCAGTTCGCTTCCGACCTGGACGAAGCCACTCGCAAGCAGCTCGAGCATGGTCAGCGCGTTACCGAGCTGATGAAGCAGAAGCAGTACGCGCCGATGTCCATCGCCGAAATGTCGCTGTCGCTGTATGCCGCCGAGCGTGGTTTCCTGACCGACGTCGAGCTGGCCAAGATCGGTAGCTTCGAAGCTGCGCTGATTGCCTACTTCAACCGTGATCACGCCGATCTGATGGCGAAGATCAACGAGAAGGGTGACTTCAACGACGAAATCGATAAAGGCATCAAAGCCGGCATCGAGAAGTTCAAGGCCACCCAAACCTGGTAAGCCGCAGCGGGGTCGAAAGGCCCCGCCTGCTAACCCCATAGGTGTGAAATGGCAGGCGCAAAAGAGATTCGCAGCAAGATTGCGAGCATCAAAAGCACGCAAAAGATCACCAGCGCCATGGAAAAGGTGGCGGTCAGCAAGATGCGCAGAGCACAACAGCGCATGGCTGCCAGCCGTCCTTATGCCGAGCGCATTCGGCAGGTGATCGGCCATCTGGCCAACGCCAATCCGGAATACCTGCACCCGTTCATGATCGAGCGTGAGGTCAAGCGTGTCGGCTATATCGTCGTCACCTCCGACCGTGGTCTTGCCGGCGGCTTGAACACCAACCTGTTCAAGGCTCTGGTCAAGGACATGAGCGCCCAGCGCGAGAAAAGCGCGGAGATCGATCTGGCGGTGATCGGGGGCAAGGGTGCGTCGTTCTTCCGTAGCTACGGCGGCAACGTGGTAGCGGCGATCAGCAACCTGGGCGAAGCGCCTTCGATCAATGACTTGATCGGCAGCGTCAAGGTCATGCTGGATGCCTACCTCGAAGGCCGTATCGACCGGCTGTACGTGGTCTCCAACAAGTTCGTCAACACCATGACCCAGAAGCCGACCGTGGAGCAGTTGATTCCGCTGGTCGCCGAGGACAGTCAGGAGTTGAAGCACCACTGGGACTACCTCTACGAACCCGATGCCAAGCAGTTGCTGGAAGGCCTGCTGGTGCGCTACGTGGAGTCGCAGGTCTACCAGGCGGTGGTCGAGAACAATGCGGCCGAGCAAGCCGCACGGATGATCGCGATGAAGAACGCCACCGACAACGCCGGTGATCTGATCAGCGAATTGCAGCTGATCTACAACAAGGCGCGTCAGGCAGCGATCACTCAGGAAATCTCGGAAATCGTCGGCGGCGCTGCCGCGGTTTAACGGTTCAAAATTCAGAGGAACCAAAGATGAGTAGCGGACGTATCGTTCAAATCATCGGCGCCGTCATCGACGTGGAATTCCCGCGCGATCAGGTCCCGAACATCTATGACGCGCTGAAGGTACAAGGCGCGGAAACCACCCTGGAAGTCCAGCAGCAGCTGGGCGACGGCATCGTCCGTACCATCGCCATGGGTTCGACCGAAGGCCTCAAGCGCGGTCTTGACGTCGCCAGCACCGGTGCTGGCATCCAGGTTCCGGTTGGGGTGAAAACCCTGGGCCGGATCATGGACGTCCTCGGCAATCCGATCGATGAAGCGGGCCCGATCGGCGAAGAAGAGCGCTGGGGTATCCACCGCGCTGCGCCGTCCTACGCGGAGCAGGCTGGCGGCAACGAGCTGCTGGAAACCGGCATCAAGGTCATCGACCTGGTCTGCCCGTTCGCCAAGGGCGGCAAGGTCGGTCTGTTCGGCGGCGCCGGTGTCGGCAAGACCGTCAACATGATGGAGCTGATCCGTAACATCGCCATCGAGCACAGCGGCTACTCCGTGTTCGCCGGTGTGGGCGAGCGTACCCGTGAAGGGAACGACTTCTACCACGAGATGAAGGACTCCAACGTTCTCGACAAAGTGGCCCTGGTCTATGGCCAGATGAACGAGCCGCCGGGCAACCGGCTGCGCGTGGCGCTGACCGGCCTGACCATGGCCGAGAAGTTCCGTGACGAAGGTCGCGACGTTCTGCTGTTCGTCGACAACATCTACCGTTACACCCTGGCCGGTACCGAAGTATCCGCGCTGCTCGGCCGTATGCCGTCCGCAGTGGGTTACCAGCCGACCCTGGCTGAGGAAATGGGTGTTCTGCAGGAACGCATCACTTCCACCAAGTCGGGTTCGATCACCTCGATCCAGGCCGTCTATGTCCCCGCGGATGACCTGACCGACCCGTCGCCGGCGACCACCTTCGCCCACCTTGACGCCACCGTGGTTCTGTCCCGTGACATCGCTTCGCTGGGTATCTACCCGGCGGTCGATCCGCTCGACTCCACCTCGCGTCAGCTGGACCCGAACGTGATCGGTGCCGAACACTACGAGACCGCTCGTGGCGTGCAGTACGTCCTGCAACGCTACAAGGAGCTGAAGGACATCATCGCTATCCTCGGCATGGACGAGCTGTCCGAAGCCGACAAGCAACTGGTATCCCGCGCTCGTAAGATCCAGCGTTTCCTGTCCCAGCCGTTCTTCGTGGCCGAAGTCTTCACCGGCTCGCCGGGCAAGTACGTTTCCCTGAAGGACACCATCGCTGGTTTCAAAGGGATCCTCAACGGCGACTACGATCACCTGCCGGAACAAGCGTTCTACATGGTTGGTGGCATCGAAGAAGTCATCGAGAAAGCCAAGAAACTGTAATCGGGAGCGCCCGGTGACGGGCGCCCACGCGAGGCTACCTAATGGCTATGTCAGTCCATTGCGATATCGTCAGCGCGGAAGGCGAAATCTTCACCGGTCTGGTGGAAATGGTGATTGCGCACGGCAACCTGGGTGACCTGGGTATTTCGCCGGGCCACGCACCCTTGATCACCGACCTGAAGCCGGGTCCGATCCGTCTGGTCAAGCAGGGCGGCGAAGAGGAGGTGTTCTACATCTCCGGCGGTTTTCTCGAAGTCCAGCCGAACATGGTCAAGGTTCTTGCCGACACCGTGCAGCGCGCTGGCGACCTCGACGAAGCGTCCGCCCAGGAGGCCGTCAAGGCCGCCGAGCAGGCTCTGAACGATAAGAGCGCGGAGTTCGACTACGGCTCGGCTTCGGCCCAGCTCGCCGAAGCCGCCGCCCAGTTGCGGACCATCCAGCAGTTGCGCGCCAGAGCCAAACGCTGAGTGAATCCGTTTCGACAATCAGGGGTAGCTTCGGCTACCCCTTTTTGTTTGCGTCTTTTCCGAACGCTGTTGCCGGCATGATCTGGCTGTCTTAAGGTCGCGCCGTTTCCCTTTGCTCCCGGAGGTCCCTGCATGTCCCTTGAAGTCGTGATTCTCGCCGCCGGCCAAGGTACGCGCATGCGTTCGGCACTGCCCAAGGTGCTGCACCCGGTAGCCGGCAAACCGATGCTCGGGCATGTCATCGACAGCGCGCGCCAGTTGCAGCCGCAGGGCATCCACGTGGTCATCGGGCACGGCGCGGATGCGGTGCGCGAGCGGCTCGCCGCGGACGACCTCAGTTTCGTCATGCAGCGTGAACAGCTCGGCACCGGCCACGCCGTGGCCCAGGCGGCGCCGGCGCTGTCCGCCGAGCGCGTGCTCATCCTCTATGGCGACGTCCCGCTGATCGAAGTCGGCACCCTACAGCGCCTGTTGCAGAAGGTGGATGACCAACACCTGGCGCTGCTTACCGTGGAGCTCGGCGACCCGACCGGCTACGGGCGCATCGTCCGTGACGCCGTGGGGGCGGTGAGCGCCATCGTCGAGCACAAGGACGCAACGCCCGAGCAGCGCGCGATCAAGGAAGGCAATACCGGCATCCTCGCGGTGCCCGGCAAACGCCTCGGCGGCTGGCTGAGCCGGCTGTCCAACAGCAACGCGCAGGGCGAGTACTACCTCACCGACGTGATCGCCATGGCGGTCGCCGACGGGCTCACCGTCGCCACCGAACAGCCGCTGGACGCGATGGAGGTGCAGGGCGCCAACGACCGCATCCAGCTGGCCGAACTGGAACGTCATTACCAGCAGCGTGCGGCACGTCGCCTGATGGCCGAGGGTGTCACGCTGCGTGATCCGGCGCGTTTCGATGTGCGCGGCGACGTCAGCGTCGGCCGCGACGTGCTCATCGATATCAACGTGATTCTCGAAGGCCGCGTGCTGATCGAAGAGGGCGTAGAGATCGGACCGAACTGCGTGATCCGCAACAGCACGCTGCGCAAGGGAGCGATCGTCAAGGCCAACAGCCATCTGGATGGCGCCGAACTGGGCGAGGGCGCCGATTGCGGCCCGTTCGCGCGGCTGCGTCCGGGCAGCGTGCTGGGTGCGAAGGCCCATGTCGGCAACTTCGTCGAATTGAAGAATGCCGTCATGGGGGACGGTGCCAAGGCCGGTCATCTGAGCTATCTCGGCGATGCCGAGATCGGTGCGCGCAGCAACATCGGCGCCGGCACCATCACCTGCAACTACGACGGTGCCAACAAGTCACGCACGCGGATGGGTGAGGATGTATTCGTCGGTTCCAACAGCGCACTGGTCGCCCCGGTGAGCCTCGGCGACGGTGCCACCACGGGCGCGGGTTCGGTGGTGACCCAGGACGTGCCGGCAAATACGCTGGCCGTTGGGCGCGCCAAGCAGCGCAACATCGAAGGCTGGAAGCGGCCGGTGAAAGTGAAGAAGTAACCTGATCGATGATGAGAAGGCGGCGTTGGCCGCCTTTTTTCATTTCTGTGGTTGACGTGAAAGCTTCGTTAGGTTTTGATTCGACGACTTTAATTTCGAAACGAAACTAACGAATGTCGAAGCGCAACACGCCGCAACGTCGTCACGCCATCCTGGCTCTGCTCGCCGAGTCGGGAGAAGTCAGCGTGGACGAGTTGGCCAAAGGTTTCTCTACGTCCGAAGTGACCATCCGCAAGGACCTCACGGCGCTGGAGAAGAATGGCCTGCTGCTGCGTCGCTACGGCGGCGCGGTGCCGGTGCCGCAGGAACTGATCGTCGACGATGCGCAGCCGGTATCGCCCTACAAGCGCGCGATTGCCCGCGCCGCGGTCGCCTGCCTCCGTGAGCATGCACGCATCATCATCGACAGCGGCAGCACCACGGCGGCGATGATCGGTGCGCTCGGGCGTCAGCCGGGCCTGGTGGTGATGACCAATTCGCTGAACGTGGCCAACGCCCTGCGCGAACTGGAGCACGAGCCGGTACTGCTGATGACCGGCGGCACCTGGGACCCGCATTCCGAGTCCTTTCAGGGCCAGGTCGCCGAACAGGTGCTGCGTTCCTATGATTTCGACCAGCTGTTCATCGGCGCCGATGGCATCGACCTGGAGCGCGGCACCACCACCTTCAACGAGTTGCTGGGCTTGTCCCGGGTGATGGCCGAGGTCGCCCGCGAGGTGATCGTGATGGTCGAGTCGGACAAGATCGGCCGGCGCATGCCGAACCTCGAGCTGCCCTGGAGCAGCGTGCATACCCTGATCACCGACACGCGCCTCACCGCCGAGGCGCGTGATCGCATCGAATCCCTTGGCGTGCGGCTGATCCTTGCCGCCGCCAGCGACAAATAGGAGAGAAACATATGTGTGGCATCGTTGGCGCCGTCGCCGAACGCAATATCCTGCCGGTCCTCGTCGAGGGCCTGAAACGCCTGGAATACCGCGGTTACGACAGCGCCGGCGTGGCCCTGCTCGACGGCGACGGCACATTGCAGCGCGTGCGCCGGCCGGGCAAGGTCAGCGAACTGGAGCAGGCCCTGGCCGCAGCACCGCTGAATGGCCGGCTGGGCATCGCCCACACCCGCTGGGCCACCCACGGCGTGCCCAGCGAGCGCAACGCGCACCCGCATTTTTCCGGCAACGACCTGGCGCTGGTGCACAACGGCATCATCGAGAACCACGAGCCGCTGCGTGCGCGTCTCAAGGACATGGGCTACCTCTTCACCTCCGAGACCGACACCGAAGTCATCGTGCACCTGTTGCACCATCACCTGGACGCGCTGGGCGACCTGGCCGATGCGCTCAAGGCGACGGTGAAGGAACTGCACGGCGCCTACGGCCTGGCGGTGATCAGCGCCAGGCAGCCGGACCGCCTGCTGGCCACCCGCAGCGGCAGCCCGCTGGTGGTCGGCCTGGGTCTGGGCGAGAACTTCCTCGCCTCCGACCAGTTGGCGCTGCGCCAGGTGACCGACCGCTTCATGTACCTGGAGGAGGGCGACATCGCCGAGATCCGCCGTGATTCCGTGCAGATCTGGGATCTCGACGGCCAGCCGGTGCAGCGCGAGCAGGTGCAGTACCACGAAGGCGCGGAAGCCGCCGACAAGGGCGCCTACCGGCACTTCATGCTCAAGGAAATCCACGAGCAGCCCAAGGTCGTGCAGCGCACGCTGGAAGGTCGCCTGGGTCTCGACCACGTGCTGGTCGAGGCCTTCGGCCCGCAGGCCGAGGCGCTGTTCGCCCAGGTGCGCAACGTGCAGATCGTCGCCTGCGGCACCAGCTATCACGCCGGCATGGTCGCCCGATACTGGCTCGAGGAACTGGCCGGGATTCCCTGCCAGATCGAAGTCGCCAGCGAGTTCCGCTACCGCAAGGTGGTGGTGCAGCCGGACACCCTGTTCGTCAGCATTTCGCAGTCCGGCGAAACCGCCGACACCCTGGCCGCGCTGCGCAACGCCAAGCAGCTTGCCCCCGGTGCCGGCGGCTACCTGGCCAGCCTGGCGATCTGCAACGTCGGCACCAGTTCGCTGGTGCGCGAATCCGACCTGACCCTGCTGACCCAGGCCGGGCCGGAGATCGGCGTGGCGTCGACCAAGGCGTTCACCACGCAGCTGGTCGCCCTGCTGCTGCTGACCCTGGCGCTGGGCCGCGTGCGCGGCGGCTTGTCGGCGACCGTCGAGGCCGAACTGGTGGACGAGCTGCGCCGCCTGCCGACCCGCCTCGGCGAGGCGCTGGGCATGGACAAGACCGTTGAGAAGGTCGCCGAACTCTTCGCCGAGAAGCACCACACGCTGTTCCTGGGTCGCGGCGCGCAGTACCCGGTGGCGATGGAGGGCGCACTCAAGCTCAAGGAAATCTCCTACATCCACGCCGAAGCCTACCCGGCCGGCGAGCTCAAGCACGGCCCGCTGGCGCTGGTGGACAGCGACATGCCGGTGGTCACCGTGGCGCCGAACAACGAGCTGGTGGAGAAGCTCAAGTCCAACCTGCAGGAAGTCCGCGCGCGCGGCGGCCAACTGGTGGTGTTCGCCGACATCAAGGCCGGTATCGACAACGGCGAAGGCACCTACGTGGTCAGCATGCCGCACATTCACGACATCCTCGCGCCGATCCTCTATACCTTGCCGCTGCAGCTGCTGTCCTACTACGTAGCCGTGCTCAAGGGCACCGACGTCGACCAGCCGCGCAACCTGGCGAAATCGGTCACCGTGGAGTGAAGTCTGGAGGCGTGCGGACAGCATTGGCGGATTCCACCGCCCGGCTGCCGCCGCCTCCCCGAACCGTTCTGGCGCTCTATGAACATCAACTTCGATCTCAATGATCTCCAGGCCTTTCGCGCGGTGGTCGAGAAGGGCAGCTTTCGCAAGGCCGCCGAGGCCATCCGCATCTCGCAGCCGGCGCTCAGCCGGCGCATCGAAAAGCTGGAAACCGCGCTCGGCGTGAAGCTGTTCGAGCGCACCACGCGCAAGGTCAGCCTGACCATGGCCGGGCGCGCGTTCATGCCGAATGTCGAACGCCTGCTGGATGACCTGGAAGTCGCTTTGCTCGGCATCACCGGCGTCGCCTCGAACCGCCTGGCCAACGTCACCATCGCCTGCGTGCCGTCCACCGCCTACTACTTCATGCCGCAGGTGGTGACCGAGTACCACCGCCTGTATCCACGGACCAAGGTGCACGTGCTGGATGCCAGCGCCAGCGAGGTACAGGACGCGGTGGCCAGCGGCGAAGCGGATCTCGGCCTGAGTTTCACCGGCGCGCTGGATCCGGCCATCGCCTTCGAGCTGCTGCTGCAGGAACGCTACGTGATGGCCTGTCGTCGCGACCATCCGTTGGCGGAAGCGGCGCAGGTGAGCTGGGACGAGATGTACCGGCAGGACTACATCACCCTGGGCAAGAGCTCCGGCAACCGTTTCCTGCTGGATCAGGCGCTGGTCAAGGTCCGTCCGGAGAAGGCCGGGATCTGCGAAACCCGCCATGTGACCACCATGATCGGTCTGGTGGAGGCGGGGCTGGGCGTGGCGGCGGTGCCGTCCATCGCCATGCCGATGGCCGGGCACCCCTTGCTGGCGAGCGTGCCGCTGGTGGAGCCGGAGGTGCTACGCAATGTCGGCCTGATCAAGCGCCGGGGGCACTCGCTGACACCGGCCGCGCTGGAACTGGAACGCCTGGTGCGGGAGATGAAGCGCCTGCCGGGCTGATTGCCACCCGGCAGGCCCGCGTTCAGACCGCCAACTGCGGTTGCGAGGAGATGCGCCGGTACATGTACAGCGTCGCCAGCAATGCGCAGAGGGCGGCGAAGGTCATCCAGTAGCCGGGCGCTGCCTTGTCGCCGGTGGCGTGGATCAGCGCGGTGGAGATAGCCGGGGTGAAGCCGCCGAATACGGCGGTCGCCAGGCTGTAGGCCAGGGAGAAACCGGCGACGCGGACTTCCACCGGCATGATTTCGGTGAGCGCCGGAATCATCGCGCCGTTGTACATGCCGTAGAGGAACGACAACCACAGCAGCACTTCGAGCATGTGCGCGAAACTCGCCGCCTGCGCCAGGTACGACAGCGCCGGGTAGGCGGTGACGATGGCCATCACGGTCATGGCGACCAGCACCGGCTTGCGCCCGATGCGATCAGACAGCGCGCCGCCGATCGGCAGCCAGATGAAGTTCGATACCCCCACCAGCAGCGTCACCAGCAAGGCATCCGCGGTGCTCAGCTCGAGCACGTTCTTGCCGAAGGTCGGCGCGTAGACGGTGATCAGGTAGAAGGCGGTGGTGGTCATCGCGACCATCAGCATGCCGGCCACCACGGTGACCCAGTTCTGCATCAGCGTGCGGAACACTTCGCGCATCGTCGGACGGTGGCGGCGCGCGGTGAATTCCTCGGTTTCCTTCAGGTTGCGGCGCAGCAGGAAGATGAACGGCACGATCATGCAGCCGATCGCGAAGGGAATGCGCCAGCCCCAGGCCGCCACGTCGCTCGCCGCCATTCCCTGATTCAGCGCGTAACCCAGCGCCGCGGCGACGATGATCGCCACCTGCTGGCTGCCGGACTGCCAGGCGGTATAGAAACCCTTGCGCCCGGGCGTAGCGATCTCGGCCAGGTACACGGATACCCCGCCCAGTTCCGCACCGGCCGAGAAGCCCTGAAGCAGTCGGCCGATGAGCACCAGCAGCGGTGCCACCAGGCCAATGCTGGAGTAGTCCGGCACCATCACGATCAGCAGCGTGCCGCTGGCCATGATCGAGAGCGTCACGATCAGCCCCTTGCGGCGGCCGACGTCGTCGATGTACGCGCCGAGGATCACCGCGCCCAGGGGACGCATGAGGAAGCCTGCGCCGAACACGGCGAAGGTCATCATCAGCGAGGCGAATTCGCTGGATGACGGGAAGAACGCGGCGGCGATGTGGTTGGCGTAGAAGCCGAACAGAAAGAAGTCGAACTGTTCGAGGAAGTTGCCCGAAGTGACTCGGAATACGGCGGCGATTTTTGCCCGCGCGGAAGTTGCCGCGGATTTCATCGAATCCTGCATGGGTATTCTCCAGCGTTTTTGTCCATGCGCAGGGGAGCGCACGATTATTGGAATCCTCGATGTTGGCTGACACATCTTGAAATGATAAGTGCGTATTTCGCATGGATTGATGTGTGCCTGGCATCAGTTTGAATTCGATTCCAACCAATACGCATGAAACCTGTCGGGTCTGCCCCTGAGTGATGACCTCAGTGCTGGTGCGAACGGCCGACGTGGGACGGAGCCTCCTCCACGTTGATGCTGGCTTCGGTGAGCTGGCGGACGATCTGGCAGCGTTCGATTTCGCCGCCTTCCGCGCAACTGCGGCGCAGTTCCACCAGTTGCACCTGGAGCGCCTGCAGGCCGGCGATGCGGGCGGCAACGTGCTCGATGTGCTCGTCGATCAACTCGTTGAAGGCTTCGCAGTTGTTCTGCGGCTGATCGCGGAATTCAAGCAGGCGACGAATCTCGTCAAGGGTCATGTCCAGCGTGCGGCAGTTGCGGATGAAGGTCAGCCGCTCGCTGTGTAGCGGGCCGTAAACCCGGTAATTGCCTTCGCTGCGGGCGGGAAGCGGCAGCAGGCCCTCACGTTCGTAGTAGCGGATGGTTTCCACGGGGCAGTGGGTCTGCCGCGCCAGTTCACCGATTTTCATGAGGCCTCCAGGTCGCTTGACCCTGTAGTGGCTACAGGGTGTTCACTGCGCACCATACCCCATCCGGAGAACCGAGATGACCCAGTGTTGCGGTGACCACGCCTGCGGAAAACCCTCCGCGGACCGACAGGACGTTCAGGATCGCCACGATCACGATCACGATCACGATCACGATCACGATCACGAGCACGAGCGTGGCGTGGCGACCGGCCAACTGAGCCGTTTCCGCATCGAGCAGATGGATTGCCCGACCGAGGAAAGCCTGATCCGCGGGCGCCTCGGCAAGTTGCCCGAGGTGCAGCGCCTGGAGTTCAACCTGCTCAAGCGCGTACTCGGCGTGTGGCACACGGCACTGCCGGAAGCGACGATCCGCGACGCGATCGCCGAGCTGGGCATGCGCGCCGAACCGTTGGCGGCGACCACCACGCGGATCGCCATCGCGCAGATGGACTGTCCGACCGAGGAGCGCCTGATCACCGACAAGCTCGGCGGCATGCCCGGCATCACGGCGTTGCAGTTCAACCTGATGCAGCGCGTACTCACCCTAGGCCACGAACCGGAGGCGCTGCAGCCGGCGCTGCAGGCGATTCGCGAGCTGGGCTTCACGCCGCAGGTGGCCACGACGGGCGAACCGGCGCCGCAGGTGGCGCCGGCAAGTGGAAAGGGCATCAAGCTGGCGCTGGCCGGTGTCGCCGCGATTGCCGCCGAAGTGCTGCATTTCGCCGACCTGGCGCCCGAATGGCTGGTGGCGCTGATCGCCCTGGCCGCCGTGTTGCTCAGCGGAGTGGAGGTCTACAAGAAGGGCTGGATCGCGCTGAAGAACCGCAACCTCAACATCAACGCGCTGATGAGCATCGCGGTGACCGGAGCGATCCTCATCGGCCAGTGGCCCGAGGCGGCGATGGTGATGTTCCTCTTCGCCGTTGCCGAGCTGATCGAGGCGGAGTCCCTCGATCGCGCGCGCAATGCCATTGGCGGGCTGCTCGAACTGGCGCCGGAAACGGCGACGGTACGCCAGCCCGACGGCACCTGGCAGAGCACGCCGGTGGCCGAGGTGGCGCTGGGCAGCCAGGTGCGCGTTCGTCCTGGCGAACGCATCGGCCTGGATGGCGAAGTCCTCGTCGGCCAGTCCAGCGTGAACCAGGCGTCGATCACCGGCGAGAGCCTGCCGGTGGAGAAGGCCGTCGGTGACGCGCTGTTCGCCGGCACTCTGAATGGCGATGGCGCGCTGGAGTACCGGGTCACCGCCGAGCCGAGCAACAGCACGCTGGCGCGGATCATCCAGGCCGTCGAGCAGGCCCAGGGCATGCGCGCGCCGACGCAGCGTTTCGTCGACCGCTTCTCGCGCCTCTACACCCCGGCGGTGGTGCTGCTATCGCTGGCGGTGGCGTTGCTGCCGCCGCTGTTCGACGGCCAGTGGCTGGAATGGATCTACCGTGCGCTGGTGCTGCTGGTGGTCGCCTGCCCCTGCGCGCTGGTGATTTCCACCCCGGTGAGCATCGTCAGCGGGCTCGCCGCGGCGGCGCGCAAGGGCATCCTGATCAAGGGCGGCGCCTACCTGGAGAACGGTCGCCACCTCAGCCACCTGGCGTTGGACAAGACAGGCACGCTGACCTACGGCAAGCCGCAGCTGACCGATCAGCATCTGCTGGTGGATGCCGATCCGGTGACCGTCGTCGGTCTCGCGCTGAGCCTGGCGGCACGTTCGGACCATCCGGTGTCGCAGGCCATCGCCCGGCATGGCGAGAACCAGCCGCTGCGGGACGTCGAGGAATTCGCCGCGCTGGCCGGGCGCGGGGTGCGCGGGCGCATCGACGGGCAACTGCTGCACCTGGGCAATCACCGCCTGGTGGAAGAGCTGGGGCTGTGTTCGGCCGAGCTGGAAGCGCGCCTCGACGTGCTGGAGCGCGAGGGCAAGAGCGTGGTGCTGCTGTGCGACGAGCAGCGTCCGCTGGCGCTGTTCGCCGTGGCCGATACGCTCAAGCCGAGCAGCCGCGAGGCGATCCGCGAGCTGCACGCATTGGGCGTCAGCACCCTGATGCTCAGCGGCGACAACGCCCATACCGCGGCCGCCATCGGGCGCCAGGCCGGCATCGACGAGGCTCGCGGCGAGCTGTTGCCGAGCGACAAGCTGGCGGCCATCGAGGCGCTGCTGGGCAAATCCGGCAGCGTCGGCATGGTCGGCGACGGGATCAACGACGCACCGGCGCTGGCGCGCGCCGACATCGGCTTCGCCATGGCGGCGATCGGCAGCGACACCGCCATCGAGACCGCCGACGTGGCGATCATGGACGACGACCTGCGCAAGATTCCGGCATTCGTGCGCCTGTCGCGGCAGACCGCGGCCGTGCTCAAGCAGAACATCGCACTGGCGCTGGGAATCAAGGCGGTGTTCCTGCTGGTCACCCTGACCGGCCACGCGACCTTGTGGATGGCGGTGTTTGCCGACATGGGCGTCAGCCTGCTGGTGGTGCTGAACGGCATGCGGCTGCTGCGCAAATAGCGGCTGACGGACGAACGGTCGATAGATCGCGACCTGTCCGGGTCTACCGGGTAAGTGGTTCCGTGCGTCCCGCCACGTTGGCAGCGGGACGATCCAGCCCGG
This sequence comes from Pseudomonas sp. UBA6310, assembly GCF_002438225.1. Taxonomy (NCBI): domain Bacteria; kingdom Pseudomonadati; phylum Pseudomonadota; class Gammaproteobacteria; order Pseudomonadales; family Pseudomonadaceae; genus Pseudomonas; species Pseudomonas sp. UBA6310. The sequence continues at coordinate 96,029 of NZ_DJTK01000043.1, forward strand.
GGAGCGATGCGATGACAGCTCGAAACACCTCCCATACTGCCCATGCGGCCGTCGCCCTCTATCCGAATCGCGCACACGAGGCCCAGCACGAGCGGGTCTCGCTGGGCGAACTGGCGCGGCGCATCGCCGGCCTTCAAGGGCTGCCCTATTACGGCGAGTTCAACCCCGAGCAGGCGCTTGCCGAGTCGCTGTATCTGGTCCCCAGCGGGACCCTGATCGGCCTCGAGGAGGCTCGCGCGCTCGGTGTCGCCAACGAGCAGGACCTGTTCGGCGGCGTGGTTCCACTGCCCTTCGTGGCAACCAAGGCGATCAGTCACGGGCTGGTGGGCGCGGGCGCACAGGCACCGCAGGGTTGGCCGGAAACCTTCGCCGCGCAGGCCGGGGATGCGCTGCTCGACGGCTTCACCGCGTTCGACCTGGGCGATGCCCGCGAGGCCGGACAGCGGCTGCTGCGGCAGGGGCGCATGCGGGTCAAGCCGGTACGCGCCACCGCCGGACGTGGACAGTGGCTGGTCGAGGATGCCGACGCGCTGGAGCAGGCGCTCGCTGCCCAGGACGTCGACGAAGTGAATGCCTTCGGCCTGGTGCTGGAGCAGCATCTGGACGAGGTGCTGACCTACAGCGTCGGCCAGGTACGCATCGGTGAACTGCTGGCGACCTATCACGGCCGCCAGCGGCTCACCGAGGACAACGCCGGCGAGACGGTCTATGGCGGCTCCGACCTGGTCGTGGTGCGCGGCGATTTCGACGCCCTGCTGCGACTGGATCTGCCCGACCCCGTGCGCCTGGCGGTGAGCCAGAGCCAGCGCTACGACGCCGCGGCGAGCGCCTGCTTCCCCGCGCTGATCGCGTCGCGGCGCAACTATGACGTCGCCCAGGGCCGCGACGCGCACGGCCGGCAGCGCTCCGGCGTGCTGGAGCAGTCCTGGCGCATCGGCGGTGCCAGCAGCGCGGAAATCGCCGCGCTGGAAACCTTTCATGCCGACCCGACCGTGACCCGCGTGCGGGCGTCTTCGCTGGAGTTCTTCGGCGAAGCCCGTCAGCCGCCGACGCATGCCTCGGTGCTGTTTCGCGGTCTCGATCCGGAAATCGGCTTCATGACCAAATGCGTGACGGTGGAGGCGTATGAAGGCACGTAGCGAAACACTCGACATCGAAGTGGAAGTCGCCGGCGAACAGATCGCCGGTACGTTCCTGGTTCCCCGCTCGAAAATCCCCGGCGTGCTGTTCGTCCACGGCTGGGGCGGCAGCCAGGCGCGCGACATCGCGCGCGCGCGCGGCATCGCCGGGCTGGGTTGTGTGTGCCTGACCTTCGACCTGCGCGGTCATGCGCAAACCCGCGAGCAGCAGGAGACGGTTTCCCGCGAGGACAATCTCAGCGACATCCTCGCCGCCTATGACCGCCTCGCCGCGCACCCGGGCATCGACACCTCGGCGATCGCCGTGGTCGGCACCAGCTACGGCGGCTACCTGGCGGCCATTCTCACCACCCTGCGGCCGGTGCGCTGGCTGGCGCTGCGAGTGCCGGCGCTTTACCGCGACGAGGACTGGACGCTGCCCAAACGCAGCCTGGACCGCGTCGACCTCGCCCAGTACCGGCGCACCCGCGTGCTGCCCAGCGAGAACCGTGCGCTGGCCGCCTGCGCGGCCTTCACCGGCGACGTGCTGATCGTCGAGTCCGAGCACGATGATTTCGTCCCCCACGAGACGATCATGAATTACCGCGCGGCCTTCCAGAAAACCCACTCGCTGACCCACCGCATCATCGACGGCGCCGACCACGCGCTCAGCGGCGAGACCTGCCAGCAGGCCTATACCTCCGTGCTGACCGGCTGGGCGACCGAGATGGTCATCGGCGCGCGCGTCGGCGGGGCGATGCCGGGCGAATACTCCTGATCGAAATCCGCGCCGCGATTTTCCTGCGTAGGAGGAAAGGTTTCGTCTATCGGGTAGATAGCATGACACCTATCGAATAGGGGCTTATCGTAGTCCTGCCTGTTGCAGGAGGACTTCCTCATGTTCGCGCCGCTCATGACAGCCTTGCGTGACTTGCACCTTCCGGTGCAGTTGCGCCTCTGGGACGGTAGCCACGTCGTCCTGGGCCCCAGCCCTGTGGTCACGTTGGTGGTGAATGACCCGGCGCTGGTCGGCCAGCTCGCCAGGCCCAGCCTGGACCTGCTGGGCAGCAGTTATGTCGAAGGCCGCCTCGGGCTGGAGGGGCCGATACTCGAAGTCATCCGTATCGCCGACAGCCTGTGCCGGGCCCTGATCGGTGAAGATACGGGCACTGCACCGAGTCGCCAGGCCCATGACAAGGCCACCGATGCGGCGGCGATCTCCTATCACTACGACCTTTCCAACGACTTCTACCGACTCTGGCTGGACCAGGACATGGTCTATTCCTGCGCCTATTTCGAAACCGGCGGGGAAGACCTCGACCAGGCGCAGCAGGCCAAGCTGCGCCACCTGTGTCGCAAGCTGCGCCTGCAGCCCGGCGACCGACTGCTGGACGTCGGCTGCGGATGGGGCGGGCTGGCGCGTTTCGCCGCGCGGGAGTTCGGTGCCGAGGTGTTCGGCATCACGCTCAGCCGCGCCCAGCTGGAGCTGGCGCGCCAGCGCGTGGCCGACGACGGCCTTGCCGGGCAGGTGCAACTGGAACTGATGGATTATCGCGAGTTGCCGCAGGACGGCCGTTTCGACAAGGTGGTCAGCGTCGGCATGTTCGAGCACGTCGGTCACGCCAACCTGCCGCTGTATTGCCGCACGCTGTTCAACGCGGTGCGTCCGGGCGGGCTGGTGATGAACCACGGCATCACCGCGCGCCACACCGACGGACGCCCGGTCGGCCACGGCGCCGGCGATTTCATCGGGCGCTATGTGTTTCCCCACGGAGAGCTGCCGCACCTGGCGATGATCAGTGCGCAGATCAGCGATGCCGGGCTGGAAATCGTCGATGTGGAAAGCCTGCGCCGGCACTACGCGCGTACCCTGGAGCTGTGGAGCGGAAGGCTGGAGGCGCGGCTGGAGCAGGCCAGGGCGCTGGTTCCGGAGGAGGCGCTGCGCATCTGGCGGCTCTACCTGGCCGGCTGCGCCTATGGCTTCGGGCGCAACTGGATCAACCTGCACCAGATCCTCGCGGTAAAGCCGCGGGAAGACGGCTCCCACGAGCTGCCCTGGTCCCGCGCCGACCTGTATGCCTGAAAGGGCGTGGGTGGGTTTTACTTCGCCGTCGAGCTAGGTACCTTGGCCGTCCTCGGAAAAAGGGAAGCCTCGGCCATGAGCGAATTGATCACCTACTACCTGGAAATGAACCAGTCGCAGGCGTTGCGCGCCAAGCCGCTGCCGGCCGGGTTGAGTGTCGTCGAATGCGAGCAGCCGCAGTTCGCCCTGAACCGCTTTCTCTACCAGTTGGTCGGCGGTCCCTGGGAATGGACCGACAAGCTGTCATGGAGCGACGCGCAATGGCGTGAACTGGTGGAAAACCCCGCGCACCGCACCTGGGTGGCTTACCAGCGCGGCGCCATCGCCGGCTATTACGAGCTGTATCGCCCGGATGAGCGCAACGTCGAGATTCTCTATTTCGGCCTGGCGCCGGAATTCTCCGGCCAGGGGCTGGGCGGGCCTCTGCTGTCCCACGCGGTCGCCTCGGGCTGGAACTGGCCGGGGACTGAGCGCATCTGGCTGCACACCTGCAGCCTGGATCACCCGGCCGCGCTGGCCAACTACAAGGCGCGCGGCTTCGAGCTGTATCACCAGATCGCGTCGGCGGAGTGACGCCGCTCAGGCCATGCCGGGACCTTCTTCGTCCGGCTCGGCCGGCGCTGCGCCAAGCTTGAACGGCTGCTCCTGGTCGTAGGCGCTCAGGGCGACACGTTCCAGGCCGCCGTGGGCACGCTGGCGCAGCGGCTTCAGTGCCATCTCCAGGTCGTGCACCGGCAACCGGGCGATGGCCTCCACCACGGCTTCACCCGGCACGCTTTCCTCGTCCAGCAGGCGCTGGCTGATTTCGTCCAGGGCCGGCTTCATCCGCTGCAGCAGGGCGAAGCATTCACGGTTGAGCTGCTGCAGCAGGGCATCGGCCGAGTGCAGCGTTTCGCTGCTGTCGAATTCGATGTGCGCCTCGCGCACCGCCTGCAGGCTGAGCAGCGAGCCGGCTGGGCCCATGCCCAGCGCGCCGACCATCGACAGCGCCAGCTTCGAGGCTTCCTGCAGGTCCTGCCCGGCACCGGACGAGACTTCGTGGAAATACAGCTGCTCGGCGTTACGTCCGGCGAGCAGCATCTGGATGCGTCCGCGCAGTTCGGATTCCAGGTGCAGGCGCTTGTCTTCCAGCGGCGTCACCAGCGTCACGCCGAGGGCCTGGCCGCGCGGCAGGATGGTGACTTTCTCCACCCGGCCGGTGTTCAGCGCGGCGGCGACCAGCGCGTGGCCGGCCTCGTGCACGGCGATGCGCGTGCGCTCGGCGTCGGAGAGCGGGGTGACGCCGTCCGGTTTGGCGCCGATGCGGCTGATTTCGATGGCCTCCACCATGTGCTCCATCTCGACCCGCGCGGCGCGGTCGCGGGCGGCGAGCAGGGCTGCCTGGTTGACGATCGAGGCGATCGCCGCGGGGGTCAGGCCGACGCTGTTGCGTGCCAGCTGGGCGAAGTCGATGTCGGCGGCGCGGCGCAGCTTGCCGGCGTAGAGGCGGAACAGCGCGCCGCGGTCGGCCAGCGTCGGCAGGCCCACGGCGATCGAGCGGTCGAAACGCCCTTCACGCAGCAGCGCGGCGTCCAGCGAGTTGGGGAAGTTGGTCGCGCCCACCACCAGCACGCCTGAGCTGGCGTCGAAGCCGTCCATCTCGGTGAGGAAGCGGTTGATGATGCGGTTGCCCTCGGCGTCGCTGGAGCGAGTCTGCTCGGAGCGCTTGCCGATGCCGTCGATCTCGTCGATGAAGATGATGCACGGCGCCTGGCGCCGCGCGGCCTGAAACAGAGCCTTGACCTTCTGGATGCCGACGCCGAAATACATCGAGGAGAAGTCGCTGCCGGTGACCTGGATGAACGCTGCGTTGGCCTCGCTGGCCAGGGCCTTGGCCAGTTGCGTCTTGCCGGTGCCGGGCTCGCCGGTCAGCAGCACGCCGCGTGGCGGCCGCGCACCCAGTTCGACGAACGCGCTGGGGTCGCGCAGGTAGGCGGTAACGTCGGTCAGTGCCTGCTTGGCTTCGTGGGCGCCGATCACGTCGTCGAAGCCGACCCCGGTACTTTTGCGCAGGACCGCATACGGGCGCATTTTCACCGCCAGCGCTGCCAGCAGGAGCAACGCGAGCACGCCGAACGGCGCATAGGGCAGTGCGCCGGCATACCAGGGCGCCTCGCCATCGGTGCGGAACAGGCTGAGCGGGAAGAGTTCGCCACTGCCGTCGGCGTAGCGCTGCAGCAGCAGGTCGGCGATACGGCCGGACTGGTCCGGCAACCAGTAGCGAGCGCCGTCCTTGGTGCTGATGTAGACCGCGTCGCGATCCAGCGCGGCGCTAGCGATGCGTTTGTCGCGCAGGTCGGCGACCAGCGTGGACAGGTCGCGGCGGTTCTCCAGCCACGGCTGGGTCGATTCCTTCAGTTGCTCCAGCATCAACGCGGCCGCGCCGCTGGCGGCGGGCTTTGCTGCCTGCGGCCAGAATTGCCAGGCGGCGCCGGCGAGCAGCGCGACAGCCAGGAAAAGGCCCAGGAACGCGGCACGCCCGCGGCGGGTATTCAGCAAAGCAGGCTTCTTCATCGTGCTTCCAGGCGGGCGATGGCCCGACATCGATACGTCAAACGCCGGGAGAACCGGCTGCGGTGCTGCGGAAAATCCGCTGTGAGGTGCACGCGAAGGCGGCACAACAAGGCTATCGGCGATAAGTTCCCTGCCTTGACGTCAAAAGACCGCCTTCTGTCGGCTGGCCCTACGTGCCTCCCGGCAGAGGGCAAAACGCATGATTTTTCAAAGGGTTCCATGTGGAACATGCATGGATGCAGGCTTTCGGCTCATCGAGAGCCTATTGGCAACCGACCAGGCGATTACAGGTTACCGAGCCACGGGTGCCGCTCGACGAGGAAAGCCGGCTGACGTCGTTCCAGCCGAGCCGGCGGCTGGAGCCGATCCAGATCTCGCCATCGCTGGCGATGCCGCTGAAGAAGGTCAGCCGGCCGTAGCGGCTGCTGGTCTGGCGCCAATGGCGGCCGCTCAGGCTGTCGTAGCCACGCAGATAGGTATCCGAGCCGACTTTCGCCACCGCATAGGCATTGCCCAGGCGGTCTTCGCAGACCAGCAGATTGGCGCTGCGCAGACAATCTGTCTTCGGCAGCGGCAACAGCAGGCGTGCCTGTGCCGGTCCGCAGGCGAGCAGGGCGAGGACGAAACTGCAGCGGATCAGCGAAAGCGATTTCATCGACACGGGCGATTTTCCAGTCGTCTTTAAATGTTATGGTATAACAAAAAGAGCCGCCCTGAGCGAAACCGGAAGCGGCGGCAAAAACACCTACGTGATGCCCGATGAGGTAACCCGCATGACCCACCGTCTTCCCGTCACCGTGCTGTCCGGCTTCCTCGGCGCCGGCAAGAGTACCGTGCTCAACCATGTGCTGAGAAACCGCGAAAACCTGCGTGTGGCGGTGATCGTCAACGACATGAGCGAGATAAACATCGACGGCAGCGAAGTGCAGCGCGACGTCGTCCTCAACCGCGCCGAGGAAAAGCTCGTCGAGATGAGCAACGGCTGCATCTGCTGCACGCTGCGCGAGGACCTGCTGGAGGAAGTCAGCCGGCTGGCCCGTGAAGGCCTTTTCGATTACCTGCTGATCGAGTCCACCGGGATCGCCGAGCCGCTGCCGGTGGCGGAAACCTTCACCTTCCGCGACGAGCAGGGGCAGAGCCTGGCCGACCTGGCGCGCCTCGACACGCTGGTCACGGTGGTCGACGGGGTGAATTTCCTCCTCGATCTGCATGCCGCCGACAGCCTCGCCAGCCGCGGTGAAAGCCTGGGCGAGGACGACGAACGTTCGATCACCGACCTGCTGATCGATCAGGTGGAGTTCGCCGACGTCATCCTGATCAGCAAGATCGACCTAATCGCCTCGGCCGAGCGCGAGGAGCTGATGGCGATCCTGCGCCGGCTCAATACCCATGCCGAGATCCTGCCAATGAGCATGGGTGCGGTGCCGCTGGAGAAGATTCTCGACACCGGCCGCTTCGACTTCGAGCGCGCTGCCCAGGCGCCCGGCTGGCTGAAGGAAATGCGCGGCGAGCACATTCCCGAAACCGAGGAATACGGCATCGCCTCCGGCGCCTACCGCGCGCGGCGGCCGTTTCATCCGCAACGGTTCTTCGCCTTGCTCAACCGCGAATGGACCAATGGCCGCCTGCTGCGCTCCAAGGGCTTCTTCTGGCTGGCGAGCAAGCCGCAGGAGGCCGGCAGCTGGTCGCAGGCCGGCGGGCTGATGCGTTATGGCTACGCCGGGCGCTGGTGGCACTTCGTGCCGAAGAACCAGTGGCCGGATGACGACGAAGGGGTGCGCACGATCATGCGCCACTGGAGCGCGGACAGCGGCGATTGCCGCCAGGAACTGGTGTTCATCGGGCAGAACATCGACTTCGACCGGCTCACCGCCGAGCTCGACGCCTGCCTGCTCAGCGAGGCGGAAATGGCCCTCGGCGCGGAGGCCTGGTTGCAGCTTCCCGACCCCTTCGGGCCCTGGACGGAGGCCGCCTAGCGGTGTCGTTCAGTCCGCCTTCGGGGTAATCCACTGACCCTGGCTCTGGCCCTCGCAGGCCGGTTTGAGGAAGCGCGCATCGCTGGCCACGCCGTAGTAGTGGATGTCTTCGAGGTAGGGCATGTTGGAGGTGCGCGCGCCGCTGCACACGCCGAAGGCGCCGCTCGGGCACTGCTCGACGAAACTCACGTCGACCTTCTGATCCTTGAGTTGCGGCTCGCAGTAGCCGCTGCGGAACAGGCCGCTGGGAATGCTGCGGTTCTGCTGGCAGATCTTCACTTCGACGTGCTCGTCCTGGCTGTGCACCACGCAGGCCTCGGCGAACGCCAGACCAGGCAACAGCAGCAGGCTCAAGAGTAGGGCGCGCATCGGCATCTCCCATGGAAGGCCGGCGACTTTAGCACGCCGAATCGGCGTCGTTGAGCGCACGGGGCTTCACCGATGGCGAACGAAACCGCACCATGTGCAGATGCTGAAGAACATCCCGACCCATCTCATCGCCGGCCCGTTGGGCGCCGGCAAGACCAGCCTGATCCGCCACCTGCTGGCGCAGAAGCCGGCGGCCGAGCGCTGGGCGGTGCTGATCAACGAGTTTGGCCTAATCGGGCTCGATGCCGCGCTGCTCAGTACCGACGCCGACGGTGTCAGCTTCGCCGAGGTCGCCGGCGGCTGCCTGTGCTGCGTCAATGGCGCGCCCTTCCAGGTCGGCCTGGGCCGGCTGCTGCGCAAGGCACGGCCCGACCGGCTGTTCATCGAGCCGTCCGGGCTCGGTCATCCCGCCGAGCTGCTTCGCCAACTGAACGAGCCGCCGTGGGTCGGCGTGCTGGCGGTTCATCCGCTGGTGATGGTGCTCGACGCCGCCGCGCTGGCGGCCGGCCAGAAGCTACCGGACAGCCAGCGCGGCGCGCTGGGCGAGGCCGGCCTGTTGTTGCTGAACAAGGCGGAAGACCTCGACGAGGCCACGCGCGCCAGGGTGCTCGCCGGATTGCCCGCGCGGCCCTGGCACTGGACCCGGAATGGCGAGCTGGCCCTGGCCGATCTGCCCGGCCACGCGGCCACCGGCGAGACCGGCGGTGACGTCGCCGCGCTGCCGGATGGCGCCTCCACGCCCGCGGCGCTCTGGCGTGATCCCACGCAGGCGATCCGCCAGGCGCAGGAGCAGGCGGACGGCTGGAGCATCGGCTGGCGCTGGCACCCAAGCCAGTGTTTCGAGCTGTCGCGGCTGCAGCAGTGGCTGACGGCGCTGCCCTGGCGGCGCGCCAAGCTGGTGGTGCGCAGCGACGCCGGCTGGCTGTCGGGCAATGCGCTGGACGGCGAGGCCCTGCACTGGCGCGACAGCGAGTGGCGCCGCGATTCGCGGATCGAGCTGATCTTCACCAAGGCGCAGGATGTCGAGGCGCTGTCGGTGGGGCTGGAGGCGTGTCGCTTGCCGGATGACAGGGCGGTGGTGGGCTGAAGCCCACCCAGTGGTGGTCTGACAAACAACACACTCCCGCTACGTAGGGTGCGCAATGCGCACCATGGGTCCCGGCGCGGTGGTTGCGGTGCGCGCGGCGCACCCTACGGGGCGGGCGAGCGGTGCATTCGCGGTGGCCGGGCAAACAACACCTTCCTGATCGGTGCCCTGTAGGGTGCGCCATGCGCACCATGGGTCCCGGCGCAGTGGTTGTGGTGCGCGCGGCGCACCCTACGGGGGGGGCGAGCGGCGCATTCGCGGTGGCCGGGCAAACAACACCTTCCTGATCGTTACGCTGCGTAGGGTGCGCCATGCGCACCATCGGTCCCGGCGCAGTGGTTGTGGTGCGCGCGGCGCACCCTACGGGCCGAGCGAGCGGTGCATTCCAATCCCCCCGACCGGTGACAGTGCCCTGCGTAGGGTGCGCCATGCGCACCAAGGGGCCCGGCGCGGTGGATGCGGGGCGGGCGAACGGTTTATTCGACGGCACTACGAACGAAAAACGGGCCCTTTCGGGCCCGTCGTCGGGAATAAAACGGCCACGGGTTAACGCGGCCAGAGCCAGTACGGCTCAGTCAATCCTTGTCCATCTGCGAATGGGTGCGGGTGTCCTTCATGAACACGTAGACCAGCAGCGAGCAGGCGATGCAGCCGGTCACGTACCAGTAGAAACCGCTTTCCAGGCCGATGCTCTTGAACCACAGCGCGACGTACTCGGCGGTGCCGCCGAAGATCGACACGGTCAGCGCATACGGCAGGCCGACGCCGAGGGCGCGGATCTGGGTGGGGAACAGCTCGGCCTTCACCACGGCGTTGATCGAGGTGTAGCCGCTAACGATGATCAGCGCCGCCATGATCAGGAAGAACGCGCCCCACCAGGTCTGGATGGTGTGCAGGGTGGTGAGGATCGGCACCGTGCACAGCGTGCCCAGCACACCGAAGGCGATCAGGATCGGGCGCCGTCCGATCTTGTCGGAAAGCGCGCCGACCAGCGGCTGCAGCAGCATGAACAGGAACAGCGTGGCGGCGGAGATCATCGTCGAGTCGGTCTTGCTCATGCCGACGGTGTTCACCAGGTATTTCTGCATGTAGGTGGTGTAGGTGTAGAACGCCAGCGTACCGCCCATGGTCAGGCCGACCACGGTGAACACCGCCTTGGGATGACGCATCAGCGTGCGCATCAGGCTTTCGGCCGGCTTGTCCTTCTTCTTGGTGAAGGAGTCGGTCTCTTCCATCCCGCGACGCAGGAACATGGCGACCACCGCGCACAGCGCGCCGATCAGGAACGGCACGCGCCAGCCCCAGCTTTCCAGCTGCTCGACGGTCAGGGTCTGCTGCAGGACGATCAGCACCGCCAGGGCGATGAGCTGGCCGGAGATCAGCGTGACGTACTGGAAGCTGGAGAAGAAGCCACGGCTTTCCTTGGTCGCCGTCTCGCTCAGGTAGGTCGCCGAGGTGCCGTACTCGCCGCCGACCGAGAGGCCCTGCAGCAGGCGCGCGACCACCAGCAGCACCGGCGCGGCGACGCCGATGGTTTCGTAGCTCGGGGTCAGCGCGATCATCAGCGAGCCGAAGCACATCAGCAGCACCGAGGCCAGCAGCGCAGCCTTGCGGCCCTTGCGGTCGGCGTAGATGCCCATCAGCCAACCGCCGATGGGACGCATGATGAAGCCGACGGCGAAGATCGCCGCGGTGTTCAGCAACTGCGCGGTCTGGTCGCCCTGGGGGAAGAAGGATTTGGCGAAGTACAGCGAGAAGGCGGCGTAGACGTACCAGTCGTACCACTCGACCAGATTGCCCACCGAGCCGCTGAAAATCGATTTGATGCGTTGCGAGGTGCTGCGGGGTTCTGCGTTGGAAGCAGACAGCGTGCTGGAGCTATCCATCGTTATTCCTCTGATGTTGTTGTTTTTGGGCGCCGCCTCGGCCGCGCGAGTGCCGACAGTGCATAGCAGATGCTGTGCCAGCGGCTGGAAGGCCCGATTCAGAGGGGTTGCGTGGATTTTTCGGGGAGTTGGTGCGCGGAATTCTGCCGACTGCCGCGGCTGGATAAGCGGAAATTCGCCTATCCCTGGTGTAACGGGCTATCGGTGCGCACGGCGCACCCTGCGGCGCCGATCATCTCATTCCTCGTCACGCAGGAATTCACCGCGGGCCAGGCCGTGGCGCTGCATCTTCTCGTTGAGCGTGCGTCGCGGCAGTTGCAGCAGGTTCATCGCCGTCTTGATCTCGCCCCCGCTGCGCGCCAGCGCCAGGCGCAGGCACTGCGCCTCGTAGGCTTCCATCAGCTCGGCCAGCGAAGGCTCGCCGGCGGTGGCCGGCAGCGGGCTTTCGTCGAGGCCGAGCACATGCCGTTCGGCGGCGTTGGCCAGTTCGCGCACGTTGCCCGGCCAGTCGTGGCTGAGCAGTTGCGCCAGGTGCAGCGGCGTCGGCGCGGTGGCCTCGCGACCGAGCCGGCTGGCCGCCTCGCGGGCGAAATGGGCGAACAGCAGGGCGACGTCCTCGCGCCGCTCGCGCAGCGCCGGCAAGTGCAGTTCGGCGACGTTGAGGCGGTAGAACAGGTCCTCGCGGAAGCGCCCGGCGCGCACTTCCTCGCGCAGGTCGGGCTTGGTCGCGGCGATCACCCGCAGGTCGATGGCGATGCTCTGGTTCGAGCCGAGCCGCTCCAGGCGTTGCTCCTGCAGCACGCGCAGCAGCTTGACCTGCTGCGCCAGCGGCATGCTCTCGATCTCGTCGAGAAACAGCGTGCCGCCGTCGGCGTGCTCCAGCTTGCCGACGCGCTTGCCCTGGGCGCCGGTGAAGGCGCCGCTTTCGTGGCCGAACAGCTCGGTCTCGAACAGGTGCTCGGGAATCGCCGCGCAGTTGAGGGCGACGAAGGGCTTCTGCGCGCGCGGGCCGAAGTCGTGCAGGCAACGCGCGACCATCTCCTTGCCGCTGCCGGTCTCGCCGCGCAGCAGCACGTTGACCGGCGTCTGCGCCAGCGCCAGCAGCTGCCGGCGCAGCGTGCGGATCGCCGGGGAAACGCCGAGCAGGCGCGACTCGAGCGCGTCGCCGTGCTCGACCTGGGCCCGCAGCCGGCGGTTTTCCTGCACCAGGCGGCGCTTCTCCAGCGCCCGTCCAAGGGTTTCCAGCAGGCGCTCGGGATCCACCGGTTTCTCGATGAAGTCGTAGGCGCCCAGGCGCATCGCCTCCACCGCCTGTGGCACGTCGCCGTGGCCGGTGACCATGATCAGCGGCAGCTCGGCGTCCATCGCGCGCACCGCCTGCAGCAGCGCCATGCCGTCCATGCCGGGCATGCGCAGGTCGCTGATCAGCACGCCGGCGAAGTCCGCGTCCAGGCTCGCCAGGCAGTCCCGGGCGTTGTCGAACAGGGTCACGGCGTAGCCGGACAGCTGCAGCCATTCACCGACCGCCTGGCGGATCACCGCCTCGTCATCGACCAGGATCACCGGTCCGCGCATGCTGTTTCCTCCGGGGTGTGGACCGGCAGGCGCAGGCTGAACAGCGCGCCGTCGGCCAGGTTGGTGGCGCTCAACTGGCCGCCGAGTTCGCCGACGATGGCGGCGGATACGGCCAGGCCGATGCCCAGCCCGGCGCCGGCCGGTTTGGTGGTGAAGAAGGCGTCGAAGACCTTGCTCAGGTGTTCCTCGGCGATGCCGCCGCCATTGTCGGCGACTTCCAGCAGCCAGTGTTCGCCATCGCGTTGCAGGCTCAGGCGGATGCGCGGCTCGACCTTGCCGGTGACCGCGTCCAGCGCGTTGCTCAGCAGGTTGACCAGCACCTGCTCGATGCGGATCGCATCGCCGCTCACCCAGGCCGGGCGCTGTACGCGCTGCTCGATGTGCACCTGCGCCTGCCGCAGGTTCGGCGCCAGCAGCTGCACCGCCTTGTCCAGCACGCCGCCCAGCTCGAGGCGCTCGCGGTTGCCACCGGGGCTCCGGCGCGCGTAGGTCTTCAGGTGGCTGGTCAGTGCGCTCATGCGCTGCAGCAGTTCGTCGTGGCGGGCGAGGGCGGCGCGCGCCTTCTCCAGCTGACCCTGGTCGAAGAGCAGGCGCAGGCTGGCCAACTGCATGCGCAGGGCGGTCAGTGGCTGGTTGATCTCGTGTGCCAGCGCGGCGGACATCTGCCCCAGCGCCGCCAGCTTGGCCGCCTGCACCAGGCCGTCCTGGGCGGTGCGCAGGTCGGCGGTGCGTTGTTCCACGAGGCGTTCCAGCTCCGCCCGGCTGCGCTGGCGCAGGCGCGCCAGGCGCCAGCGCTGGTGCAGGAACAGGCCGAGGAAGACCAGTGCCAGCCAGGCGCCGCCGGCGGCCAGGCTCGCATCGCGGGCGGCGTTGCCGCTCTGCGGTGCGCTGAGCAGGTGCAGCGTCCAGCCCTCGTTGGGCAGCGCCATCGATTCCCAGAGCAGGTCCTCGGCGCCGTCGGGGCCGGCCACGCGCCGCAGGTGGCTGTCCTCGCCCAGGGTGCGCAGCTCGCTGTAGCGAAGCGGCTGCAGCGGCTGCTTGTCGTACTGCCGGGTGGCCGCGAGCTCGGCGCGCTCGGCCTCGCCCAGCGGGCGCAGCTCGCGGTAACGCCAGGCCGCGCGGTTGGCGAGGAACACCACATCCTTGGCGTCGCTGGCGAGGATCAGGTCCGGGCGCGTGCTCCAGTCGGCCTCCAGATCGGGAAACTCCAGCTTGACCACGATCGCGCCGAGGAAACTGCCGTCGTCGTCGCGGATCGCCTGGGACATGAAGTAGCCGGGAATCCCGCTGACCACGCCCACCGCGTAGAAGCGCCCGCTGCCCTGGCGGCGGGTGTCGAAGAAGTACGGCCGGTAGCCGTAGTTGTGGCCGACGTAGCTGGTCGGCAGGCGCCAGTTGCTGGCGGCGACGGCCAGCCCGTCGCGGTCCATCAGTTCGAGGATCGCCGAGCGCGCGGCGCCGTTGATGGCCTCCAGCTTGAGGTTGAGCCGCTCGCGCAGCGCGCCTTCCACCGGGCCGCGCAGGGCCGTCTTCAGCTCCGGATCGAGCGCCAGCACCGCCGGCAGCGAGCGGTAGCGCTCGATCAGCGTCTGCAGGTTGCCGCCGATCAGGCTGAGCTGTTCGCGCGCCTGCACGCTCTGCTCGCGCAGGGCCTGGCGTTCGGCCTGGCGCCCGGCGAAATGCATCGCCAGCAGCAGGCCGGCGGCGAGCAGCAGGATCATCACGATGAGGCGCAGGGAACGGGGTGGCACGGGTGAACTCATGGTGTGGCCCGGCGAGCCGGGGAGGGAGCGGTCGAGGCAGGCCCGACCTTATCACGAGCCGTCGCCACGCTCTGCCCTTGTCCACGGCGACTGGATACACTGCGCTTCTCGAACAACAACGATTGCGCCCTCATGCACTTGCATCCCTGGTCTTTACCCGTCGCCGAGGGATTCACCCTGCGCGGCTGGCACAGCGAGCCGTCCGGCAAACCGCTGCTGCATTTCCTCCACGGTAACGGTTTCTGCTCTCGCACCTACGAACCCTTGCTGCGCCGGCTGAGCGACGATTTCGATCTGTGGCTGGGCGATTTCCAGGGCCACGGCGAAAGCGACCATGGCGGCACCTTCGTCGGCTGGAACCGCAGCGCCGAACTCGCCGTGCAGTGCTTCGAGTCCGGCCGCGAGGTGTTCGGCCAGGTGCCCCGGCTGGCCCTCGGGCACAGCTTCGGCGGCGTGCTCACCGGCCTGATCCTGGCTGAGCGGCCGGACCTGTTCCAGCGCGCGGTGCTGCTCGACCCGGTGCTGTTCAGCCCGCGCATGCTGATGGCGATGCGCTTCGCCGCGCTGTTCGGACAGTACGGCCGGCATCAGATGGCGCGTCGGGCGGCGGCGCGGCGCAACCACTGGCCGGACCGCCCGGCGGTGCGCGCCAATTTCGAGGGTCGCGGGATCTTCAAGGGCTGGTGCGAGGAGGCGCTGGACGCGCACATCGAGCACGCGCTGCGCCCGGCGGCGGACGGCGGCGTGGAGCTGAAGTGCCGGCCGAGCCGCGAGGCCGAGGTGTTCTCCTCGTCGCCGCAGCGCTTGTGGCCGACGCTGCGCCAGGTGCGCACGCCGACCCGGGTGATCCACGGCCGCGACAGCTACGCCTTCATCGCGCCCTCGGTGGCGCGCTGGTGCGCGGCGAGCCCGTCGCTCAGCGAGCAGGCGGTCGACGGTGGCCATTGCTTCATGCAGGAACACCCCGAGCATACTGCCGTGCTGGTGCGCGGCTTCCTGCTGGAGCAGTCGTTCTGACCCGCTAGCTCTTGCGCTTCCACTGGTCGAGGCGGACCACGTTGTCGGTGCGCCGCGGCGTCGGTGGGGCGCTCGGCACGCTTTCCAGGATCGCGCTGGCGGCGACTTCCACCACCGGTGCGGGCATCGGCTCGGCGGCGGTCGGCAGCGGGTGCGCCTCCAGCTCGATACGGCCGAGGTGATTGCCGAACATCACCAGGGTGCCGGCATGGCGCTGCTCGCCGGTGACGGTGAACTCGAAGGCGTAGACCCGCGCGAAGCGCTTGCGCCCGCGGCTGTCGGCGACCAGGCCGAAACGGCGGAAGGCGACGTTCTCATCGAGCAGTTCCACCTGCACCTTCGCGCAATGCTGGCGCGCCAGGATCAACGCGCGCTCGCGCACGCCGTGGCCATGCCAGAGCCAGGCGCCGGCGCCAGCCAGTAACAGCAGCAGGAACAGATTGCCGAGGGTCAGCATGGAGGGTCCAGTCGAGGGGCGGAGACAGGAGCTTACCCCAACCCCGGCGACTTTCAACGGGGCGCATCCGGGCTTTTTTCGCGACCCGCATGCGCCGCTTTCAGGCCTGCAGCGAACGCGGTTTCGGGTAGCGGCGGTCGGCCTTGCCGGCCTTCAGTACCTGCCCGGGCAGGGCGTGGCCGACGATCGCCGGCAGCCCGGCGGCCACCTCCAGCAGGGCGTCGAGGTCGACCCCGGTGTCCTCGCCCATCTGCGCGAACATGTGTACCAGGTCCTCGGTGCAGACATTGCCGGTGGCGCCCGGCGCGTAGGGGCAGCCACCGAGCCCGCCGAGGGAGGCGTCGAAGCGGCGGATGCCGACCTGGAACGCCGCCAGCGCGTTGGCCAGGCCCATGCCACGGGTGTCGTGCACATGCAGGGTGAAGTCGACCTGCGGCCAGCGCGCCAGCGTTTCGCGGCAGATCCGCGTGACTTGCGCCGGGTTGGCCATGCCGGTGGTATCGCACAGCGTCACGCCCTGCACGCCGATTTCCAGCAAGCGCTCGATCAGGTGGTAGACCCGTTCTTCCGCGATGTGGCCCTCGAACGGACAGCCGAAGGTGGTCGACAGCGAAGCGTTGATGAACACGCCGCTGCCGCGGCTTACATCGATGATCTCGGCGAACTGCGCCAGCGACTGCTCCGGCGTCATGCGCAGGTTGGCCAGGCCGTGGGTGTCGCTGGCCGACATCACCAGGTTGATCTCGTCCACCCCGCAGGCCAGGGCGCGCTCGCAGCCCTTCACGTTGGGCACCAGCACGGTGTATTCGACGCCCGGCACGCGGGTGATGCCGCGCATCACCTCCTCGGCATCGCGCAGGTTGGGGATCGCCTTGGGCGAGGTGAACGAGGTCGCCTCGATCTTCGCCAGGCCGGTGCGCGAAAGCGCGTCGATCAGGGCGATCTTGGTCTCGGTGGGGATGAAGTCGGCTTCGATCTGGAAGCCGTCGCGGGTAGCGACTTCCTGGATGTAGAGACGGGTCATGGAGCAATCCTGTTGGGTCGGGTATGTGGCCCGGGTCGAGCGCAGCGTCACCCGGGACGGATCTCCTGGGTATCACGTCGTTCAACCCAGGCTACCGGCGATGGCTGGCTTCAGATGATCCCGCGCTCACGCAGGCCGGCGACCTGCGCGTCGCTGAGGCCGAGGCCGGCGAGCACATCGTTGCTGTGTTCGCCCAGCTGCGGGCCGCCGGCACCAATTCGTCCCGGCGTGCGGCTCAGCTTGGGCAGCACGCCCGGCACCTTCAGCGGACCGGCGCTGGTCTGCACCTGCTCGATCATGCCGCGGGCCAGGTAGTGCGGATCGGCCACGATATCGGCGGCGGTGTAGGGGTACCCAGCCGGTACGCGGGCCTCCTTCAGGGCCTCGATCACCTCGTCACGACCGTGTTGCAGGGTCCACTCGGAAATCGCCGTGTCGATCCGCTCGGCCTGCAGGCTGCGCCCGTCGTTGTGCGCCAGGGCAGGATCGTCAGCGAGGTCCATACGGCCGATGAGACGCATCAGACGCTTGTAGATGGAGTCGCCATTGCCGGCGATCAACACGTAGCGGCCGTCGTTGCAGGGGTAGGAATTCGACGGCGTGATGCCCGGCAGCGCGCTGCCGGCCGGTTCGCGGACATAGCCGAAGGCGTCGTACTCGGGCACCAGGCTTTCCATCATGGCGAACACCGACTCGTACAACGCCACGTCGATCTCCTGGCCCCGACCGCTGCGCGCCCGCTCCTGCAAGGCCAGCAGCACGCCGATCACGCCATACAGCGAGGACAGCGAGTCGCCGATGCTGACACCTACGCGTACCGGTGCCTGGCCCGGGTAGCCGGACAGATGGCGTAACCCGCCCATCGCCTCGCCGATCACGCCGAAGCCGGGCAGGTCGCGATAGGGGCCGGTCTGCCCGTAACCGGAGATGCGCAGCATGATCAGTTCCGGGTTCAACGTCGCCAGTTCGTGATAGCCCAGGCCCCAGCCCTCGAGAGTGCCGGGACGGAAGTTCTCGATCAGCACGTCGGCCTCGGCGATCAGCCGGCGGGCGATTTCCTGGCCTTCGGCGGCTTTCAGGTCGAGGCTCAGCGAGCGCTTGTTGCGCGATTGCACGTGCCACCAGAGCGAGGTGCCGTCCTTGAGCTTGCGCCATTTGCGCAGCGGGTCGCCGACGCCCGGCGGCTCGATCTTCACCACGTCGGCGCCGAATTCGCCGAGCATCTTGCTGGCGAAGGGGCCGGCGATCAGCTGACCCATCTCCACCACCTTGATGCCCTGCAGCGGCAGGCTGCTGCTCTGGGTCATGTCTGCTCTCCTCGGAGGATGTGTTGCGTATGGCACTGAGCATGGAACAGCGCCTGACCCCGGACAATCAATGAATTGCCAAGCTATGCTTCGCCAAACGCGAAGACCGGCTGATTTTTATCGCCAAACGTTCGATTTCACTCCTTTCGATTCGTGATCCACGAATGCAGGAGCCCCATGCGCCGCATCGATTTCGTCACTCTCAAGCTCTTCGTCAGCATCGCCGACGAGCGCAGCCTGACACGCGCCGCCGAACGCGAGCACCTGGCCCTGGCCGCGGTGAGCAAGCGCATCAGCGACCTGGAAGGCCAGCTCGGCAGCGCGTTGCTGTACCGCCAGCCCAAGGGCGTCGAGCTGACCCCGGCGGGCCACGCGCTACTGCACCACGCGCGCACCCTGCTCGACAACCTGCGCCAGATGAGCGCCGACCTCAGTGAATTCAGCCTCGGCGTCAAAGGCCACGTGCGCATCCATGCCAACACCTCGGCGGTGATCGAATTCCTTCCCGAGGACCTGAGCCGCTTCGCCCGCGCGCACCCGGAGGTGAAGATCGACCTCGAGGAGCGGGTCAGCAGCGAAACCATCCGCGCGGTGCGCGAGGGCCTCACCGACATCGGCATCTTCGCTGGCCACGTGCAGGCCGACGAACTGCAGGTGTTCGGCTATCGCCGCGACCAACTGGCGCTGGTCACCCCGCGCGATCATCCGCTGGCGTCGCGCAGCCAGGTCAGCCTACGCGATGCCATCGGCTACGACTTCATCGGCCTGCAGCAGGATGCCTCGTTGCACAGCCTGCTGCAGCACACCGCGCACCAGCTCGGCGAGCCGCTGCGGATGCGCATCCAGGTGCGCAGCTTCGAGGCGATCAGCCGGATGATCCAGACCGGGATGGGCGTCGGCGTGCTGCCCGACGAAGCGGTGCGCAGCCTCCTGCCGGCGCTGGACGTCGCGGTGATCCCGCTCACCGACCCCTGGGCGAAACGCGAACTCAAGGTCGGCGTGCGCAGCCTGGAGAGCCTCTCGGTCACCGCGCGGCAGATGCTCGAACACCTGATTGGCGGAAATCCGCTGGCCGGCTAGGCGCTTCTTCGTGCGCAAGCCCTCGTGGACGACGAAGCCTGATCGCGCTTTCGCGCGTTTCACGGCGGGCGATTGAAGGCTGCCTTCGCGAAATCCGAAGGCTCGCTTAGCCAATTAAGAATTTCAGCGGCTTGCCGCCGCGTCGTAGATTCATCCGCGGCTCGACAACTACAACTAAGGGGCTCCTCCATGATGCGTACTTTCCTGCGCGGCACCGGCCGCATGCTCGCCGCTTCGGCACTGTTCCTCTGTCTCGGCGCCCAGGCTGACCCGATCCTCATCAAGTTCTCCCACATCACCGCCGACTCCACGCCCAAGGGCCAGGGTGCGCTGCTGTTCAAGAAACTGGTGGAAGAGCGCATGGCCGGCAAGGTGGCGGTGCAGGTCTACGCCAACTCCTCGCTCTACGGCGACGGCAAGGAAATGGAGGCGCTGCTGCTCAACGAAGTGCAGATGCTCGCCCCGGCACCGTCCAAGCTGGAGCAGTACACCAAGCAGCTGCAGCTGTTCGACCTGATGTTCCTGTTCGATGACGTGGCGGCCGCGCAGCGCTTCCAGAATTCCCCGCGCGGCAAGGCGCTGCTCAAGTCGATGGAGCCCAAGGGCGTCACCGGGCTGGCCTACTGGCTCAACGGCATGCGCCAGCTGACCGCCAACAAGCCGCTGCTCGAACCCAAGGACGCCCGCGGCCTGAAGTTCCGCGTGCAGCCGTCCGACCTGCAGGCCGCGCAGTACAGCGCACTGCGCGCGGTGCCGCGGAAGATGGCTTTCGCCGAGATCTATCAAGGCCTGCAAACCGGCGTGGTGAATGCCCAGGACAACCCCTGGTCGAACATCTACAGCCAGAAGTACTACGAAGTGCAGAAGTACATGGTCGAATCCAACCATGGCATCGGTAACTACGTGCTGATCACCAACACGCAGTTCTGGAACGGCCTGCCGGCGGACATCCGCAGCCAGCTGGAGACGATCATCGACGAGGTCACGGTGACCGTTAACCAGCAGGCCGAAGCGCTCAACAACAAGGCCCGCCAGGCGATCGTCGATGCCGGGCAGAACGAGTTCATCGTGCTCACTCCGGAGCAGCGGGCGAAGTGGCGCGATGCCGTGCGGCCGAGCTGGAAGCCCTTCGAGGCCGACATCGGCGCCGACCTGATCGAGGCCGCTCAGGCGGCCAACACGGCGCCCTGATCGCGGGCTATACGCGGCCCGGCGGCGCTCGCCGGGCCGCGGCGTTTTGTCTCAAATCAGCCAGCAGGACGGCGTAGCCGGGTAGGATGGCGACCCTTCCGGCCAATCTCCCGACCCTCACGTGAGCCATTCCCGACGAACCCGTAGCAGCGCCTGGCTTGGTCTCTTCGCCATGCTGCTGGTGTTCGCCGGTCCGTTGCTGTCGCAGGGTATGGCGCACCACGCCATGCCGGGGGTGCAGGCGTCGATGGACATGGCCGCGATGCCGGGCATGCACGACATGCCGGGCATGGCGCATGCCGACGCCCATCCCGCCAGTACCGGCGCCGACGATGCGCTCTGGGCCCAGTGCGGCTACTGCACCCTGTTGTTCAGTTGCCCGGCCCTGGTCGCGGCGCCCTTCGATCTGCCGCCGGCGGGTCTGTTCATCACCCCGCTGGCGACCCCGCGGATCGTCGACGGCCACGCCGCCTCGGCGGTGTTCCCCGGCGCACGCAGCCGCGCGCCACCGCTGTTTTCCTGATCGTCCCCCCGACCCGCTGACCTCGCCGGCGCGCCTGCGCGCGCGCGGCGCAGCGGTATCCGTCTCCCGATCATGGAAAGCACATGTCCACATTACGTACCCGCGCGCGCCTGGTTTTCGTCGCCAGCCCGCTGCTGCTGAACGCGCCTTTCGCGTTGTCTGCGCCTGACGAAGCGAGCCCGCTCGAACTGGAAACCCAGGTGGTCACGGCGGTTGCGCCGGAATCCCCGCTGACCGTCGTCACCGACCCGAAACAGCCACGCCAGCCGGTGCCGGCCAGCGACGGCGCCGATTACCTGAAGACCATCCCCGGCTTCTCGGTGATCCGCGCCGGCGGCAGCAACGGCGATCCGGTGCTGCGCGGGATGTTCGGCTCGCGGCTGAACATCCTCACCAACGGTGGCCAGATGATCGGCGCCTGCCCCAACCGAATGGACGCGCCGACGTCCTACATCTCGCCGGAAACCTTCGACAGCCTGACCGTGATCAAGGGCCCGCAGAGCGTGCTCTACGGGCCCGGCGCCTCGGCCGGCACGGTGCTTTTCGAGCGCGATCCGGAGCGCTTCGGCGAACTCGGGGCGCGCCTCGACGGCAGCGTGCTGGTGGGCTCCAACGGGCGCTTCGACAAGGTCGTCGACGGCGCCGTGGGCGGCTCGCAGGGCTATCTGCGGGTCGTCGGCAATCAGGCCCGCGCCGATGATTACCGCGATGGCAACGGCCACCACGTGCCGTCGAAATGGGACAAGTGGAACGGCGACGTCGCCCTCGGCTGGACGCCGGACGCCGACACCCTGGTCGAGCTCAGCGCCGGTGCCGGTGACGGCGAGGCGCGCTACGCCGGGCGCGGCATGGACGGTGCGCAGTTCAAGCGCGAAAGCCTGGCCCTGCGCCTGAAAAAGTCCAACATCGGCGAGGTGCTGCAGGAGCTGGAGGCGCGGGTGTACTACAACTACGCCGACCACGTGATGGACAACTACAGCCTGCGCACGCCCTCGGGGACCGGCATGATGGCCGGGCCGATGGCGGCCGACGTCGACCGCCGCACCCTCGGCGGGCGCGTCTCCGCTACCTGGCGCTGGGCCGACTGGCAACTGATCGGCGGGGCCGATGCCCAGGTCAGCGAACACCGCGAGCGCAGCGCCTCGGGCATCGACACCTACGACGATCAGCCCTGGAGCCACGACGCGACCATGCGCAACGCCGGTCTGTTCAGCGAACTGACCTGGTACGCCGCCGAACGTCGCCGGCTGATCGGCGGCGCGCGCCTGGACCGCGCCTCGGCCCGCGACTACCGCTCCAGTCTCGGTTCGGGCATGGGCGCGGTGGCCAACCCCACCGCCGGCGACACGCGCAGCGACAGCCTGCCGAGCGGCTTCCTGCGCGTCGAGCAGGACCTCGCCGATTCGCCGACGACGCTGTATGCCGGCGTGGGCCACGTGCAGCGTTTCCCCGACTACTGGGAGCTGTACTCGCCGGATGCCGGCCCGGCCGGCTCGGCGAACGCCTTCGACGGCGTCCGTCCGGAAAAGACCACCCAGCTCGACATCGGCGCGCAATACGCCGGCGAGCACCTGCAGGCATGGGCCTCGGCCTATGCCGGCCAGGTCCGCGACTACATCCTCTTCGAGTACCGCAACGGCGGGATGATGGGCAGCAGCTCGCAGGCGCGTAACGTCGATGCGCGGATCATGGGCGGCGAGCTGGGTGCGGCCTATCACCTGAGCGAGCATTGGAAGGCCGACGCGACGCTGGCCTATTCCTGGGGCAAGAACAGTTCGGACGGGGAGGCGCTGCCGCAGATGCCGCCGCTGGAATCCCGCCTCGGGCTGACCTACGAGCGTGACGACTGGAGCGCCGGTGCCCTCTGGCGGCTGGTCGCCGAGCAGGGCCGGGTGGCGCAGGACAAGGGCAACGTGGTCGGCAAGGACTACGGCGACAGCAGCGGCTTCGGCGTCTTCTCGCTCAACGGCAGCTATCGGCTGAGCGAGCAGGTCAAGCTCAGCGCCGGCGTCGACAACCTGTTCGACAAGGCCTACGCCGAACACCTCAACCTGGCCGGCAACGCCGGCTTCGGCTACGCCGCCGACGATCCGCAGCCGGTGCAGGAGCCGGGACGCACGCTGTGGACCAAGGTGAACTTCAGCTTCTGACCGCAGGCGTTCGCAGGGTGGGCCGCGGCCCGCCCTGCGTTCCGCTCAAACCGCCGCTACCCGACGCTCTTCCAGCCGCTCGAACATGCTGCGGGCGATTTCCCGCTCGCCCATCACCACGAGATCCGCGCCGCTCTGTTCGAGGTGTTCCACCTCGGCGTCGAAATGCGCACGGGCGATAATGCACAGCCGCGGGCACAGCTCGCGCGCGTGCTGGACGATCTTCGCCGCCTCGAACCCATTGGGTATCGCCACCAGCAGCCAGCGCGCCGAGCCGATGTTGGCCTGCTCCAGCACGCCCGATTTTACCGCGTTGCCGAGCACCGCACTGATGCCCGCTTCGCGCAGACCGTCGATGCCGCCCAGGTCATCCTCGATCACCACCAGCGGCGTGCCGGTTTCGCGCAGGCGCGCGCTGATCAGCCGGCCGACGCGGCCGTGGCCGATGAGGATGGCGTGGTCGCGCTCGTCGATCGGCGGCGGCGCGTCGACCTCCGCCGGCGCCGGTGCCGGGCCGGGTTCGCGCCGGTCGAGCCAGGGTTTGAGGCGGGTGATGGCGATGAACAGCAGCGGGTTGACCAGGATCGACAGGATCGCGCCGGCCAGCAGCAGGTCGCGGCCCTGGGCCGGCAACAGCTCCAGGCCGATGCCGAGGGCGATCAGGATGAAACTGAACTCGCCGATCTGCGCCAGGCTGGCGGCGATGGTCAGTGCCGTGGACAGCGGGTGGCCGAAGGCACGGACGATCAGCAGCGCGCCGATCGACTTGCCGAGGACGATGACCAGGAAGGTCGCCAGCACCGGCAGCGGTTCGGCGATCAGGATGCGCGGGTCGAAGAGCATGCCGACCGAGACGAAGAACAGCACGGCGAAGGCGTCGCGCAGCGGCAGGGTCTTCTCCGCCGCGTCGTGGCTGAGTTCCGATTCGTTGAGGACCATCCCGGCGAAGAACGCGCCGAGGGCGAAGGACACGTCGAACAGCACCGCCGAACCGAAGGCGATGCCCATGGCGATGCTCAGCACGGCGAGGGTGAACAGCTCGCGCGAACCGGTGCTGGCCACCTTGCCCAGCAGCCAGGGCACGAAGCGGCGACCGCCGACCAGCATCAGCACGATGAAGGTGGCGACCTTGCCGAGGGTCAGCAGCAGCTCCATCGGCAGGCTGACACCGGCATTCGCCTGCTTGCCGCCGAGCAGCCCGGACACCGCCGGCAGCAGTACCAGCACCAGCACCATCAGCAGGTCCTCGACGATCAGCCAGCCGATGGCGATGCGCCCGCGCTGGGTGTCGAGCAACTGGCGTTCCTCCAGTGCGCGCAGCAGCACCACGGTGCTCGCCACCGACAGCGCCAGGCCGAACACCAGCCCGGCGCCGAGCGTCCAGCCCAGCGCCCGGGCCAGGCCCATGCCGAGCAGGGTGGCGAGGACGACCTGCACCAGCGCGCCGGGAATCGCGATGCCCTTCACCGACATCAGGTCCTTCAGCGAGAAGTGCAGGCCGACGCCGAACATCAGCAGGATCACGCCGATCTCGGAGATCTCCAGCGACAGCGCCTGGTCGGCGACGAATCCGGGGGTGAACGGGCCGGCGACCACGCCGGCGAGCAGGTAGCCCACCAGCGGCGAGATGCGCAGGCGGTTGGCCAGGCCGCCGAAGATGAACGCCAGCACCAGCCCGGCGGCGAGGGTGGCGATCAGCGGGGTTTGATGGGACATGCGGCTCTCCTTGGCACGGGACCGGGTCGCCGGGCGCCGCGGGGCGGGCTGGGGCGAAGCGGGGCAGACGCGCGAAGCGCGCCTTCCACTCCCCAGAGTAACCGCTCAAGGACCCCGGTTGACGCCGGTTTGTCCTTGATTTTGCAACGGAATCTTACTCGTAGCTGTCCTTCAGCCCCTGGTAGCGCTGCTCCAGTTCCTGGCGGATCTGGCGGCGCTGCTGGGCCTGGGCGAAACGCCGTTTCTCGTCGTAGGTTTCCGGCTGCAGCGGCGGCACCGGTGACGGTTTGCCGTCCTGGTCCATCGCCACCATGGTGAAGAAGCTGCTGTTGGTATGCCGCACCGAGCGCTCGCGGATGTTCTCGGTGACCACCTTCACGCCGACTTCCATCGAGGTGCGCCCGGTGTAGTTGACCGAGGCGAGGAAGGTCACGAGTTCGCCGACGTGCACCGGCTCGCGGAAGATCACCTGGTCCACCGACAGCGTCACCACGTAGCGACCGGCATAGCGGCTGGCGCAGGCGTAGGCGACTTCGTCGAGGTACTTGAGCAGGGTGCCGCCGTGCACGTTGCCGGAAAAGTTGGCCATGTCCGGCGTCATCAGCACCGTCATCGTCAATTGGGTGGTTCCGGCTTCCATGGCGTCCCTCGTCTGTTCGTGGCTGGTTTCGCGCAACCATAGCCGAGGCGCAATCCTGGCGTCGCCTGGCTTCTGCCTCGGCGGGCGGGATTACCGCTGCACCGATTTGCATTTGTGGATATATCGCCCAATAATGTAGATATGTCTACGAGATGAGTGCCTTCCATGGTCATGTCCGCCCTGCGTTCCGATTCGTCCGAATTCGCCTCGGAAGAAAGCCGCCGCGACCTGGCGCGGATCGTCGCGGCGCTCTTCGAGCGCTGGCGCCTGGATACCGACCTGCAGATGCAACTGCTCGGCATGAGCCCGAAGAGCCGCAAGCAACTGCCGAAATACCGTGCCGGCGAACTGGCCCTGCCCAACAGCCGCGACACCCTGGACCGCGTCGGCTACCTGCTCGGTATCCACAAGGGGCTGCGCCTGCTGTTTCCCGAGGACGAGACGCTGCGCTTTTCCTGGGTGCACCGGCGCAACCGCGTGCTCGAAGGCGCGACGCCGCTGGAAGTGATGGTCCGCGACGGCCTGCTCGGGGTGGCGCGGATCGCCCGGCTGGTCGACTTCCAGCGGGGCCGCTGATGGCCCTGCTCGACAGCACCTGCGATTTCTCCGCCGCGACCTACCGCAACATCGCCTCGTTGCGGGTATCCGCCAACCTGTTCGACGACCTGGTCGACGACGCGCGCGCGCAGGAACTGGCCAACGCCGCGGAGATGCGCGTGCGCCGCGTCGGCCCCGGCGTGATCGAGCGCGGCCTGGCCTACAGCGAGGCCATCGGCTATCCGTTCGAGGCCGACGGCATCGTCGCCAGCCGCTACGGCGACGGCAGCATCCGCGTCTGGTACGGCGCGCTGGACGAAGACACCGCGCTGGCCGAGACCTGCTACCACCAGATCCAGATGCTGCGCGACATCGAGGGCGTGGACGGTCCGGTGACCCGCTACCGCAAGGTCTGGCGGGTTCAGGCGAGCGGCCTGTTCGTCGATTTGCGCGGCAAGACCGGGGAATTCCCCGACCTGCTCGGCGACGACTACGGTTACCCGCAGTCGGTCGGCAAGCGCTTGTCCCACGAAGGCCTGCCCGGTGTGCTCTACCCGTCGGCACGCTGGCGCGGCGACTGCCTGGCGGCCTTCCGTGCCGATCCGCTGTCCTCGCCCGTGCAACTCTACGACCTGACCTACCGCATCGATGCGGCGGCCGGCAGCGTCGAGGTCGAGCGCGAGCCAGGGAAACTGCTGGTGCGCCTGAGCCTGGCGCAGCTGCGTCGTTAGGCGTCGTCTTCCAGTGCGCGCAAAAGCGGCAGCGAGAGGATGTGCACCTGGCCATAGCCGAGGGCGATGGCACCCGCCGCGACCATCGTCTTCAACTCCAGCGCCAGCGTCTGCCGGGTGATGCCGAGCATCATCGCCAGCGCGTCCTGGGTCACCTGCACCACCGCGCGGCCGCTGTCGGCCATGGTCGCGTCGCCGTGGGCGAGCTGTTCCAGGCGGCGCACGATGCGCGCGCGCGTCGAACGCAGCATGGCGTCCTCCAGCAGCTTGAAGGCGAGTCGCGTATGGGCGGCCTGCAGCACCGCGATGGCATGGGCGAAGCGGCCGTGGCGCATCAGCGTGGCGAACGCCGCCGGTTCGATGCAGAGCAGTTCGGCGTTGCCCTGCGCGGTGATGTCGTGGATGCGCGGCAGGCCATCCAGCGCCGAGGCCTCGCCGAACCAGTTGCCCGGCTCCAGCAGGCCGAGGATCGCTTCCTTGCCGTCCGCCCGCAGCGTCGAGACCTTCAGCGTGCCCGCCACCAGCCCGTAGAAGGTGCTGCCGGCGTCGCCCTGGCGAAACACGAATTCGCCACCGTTCAGGCGCTTCGGCTTGCCGGCGGCGAGCAGCTCGTCGCGGATGTCGGCGGGCAGCGCGGCGAACCACGGGTTGCCGAGCATTCGCGCGGCGAGGAGATCGTCAGCGAAGGGCATTCGCGTGCTTCCTTGGAGTTGTCGGGGCACTGTGACCCGACTCGCCGGGAGCCGCAAGGCGCCGAATGGCGGAGCGGCCGTGGCCAGCCAGCCTGGCCAATTGCAAGAAACCTTGCAGTTCGCCGGCCGCGCTTTCTCTAGGCTGCGATGACGCCAGCGGCCCACGCCGGCGATCCATAACAAGGAGAGCGCCATGAGTGCCCGTGCCGGTTTCACCTCGTTCCAGAACAGTACCCGCGATGACTGGCAGCTGATCGGCGCCGAATTCGTCGGCTTCGCCAAGGGGCTTCCCGACCGCGTCATCGCCCACCTGCGCCTGCTGGAGGGCGACTACGGCGGCTTTCCGATCGACCGCTACGCCCACTCGCTGCAGACCGCCACGCGGGCGCTGCGCGATGGACGCGACGAGGAATACGTGGTCTGCGCGTTGCTGCACGACATCGGCGATACGCTGGCGACCTTCAACCACCCGGACATCGCCGCGGCGATCCTCAAGCCCTTCGTCAGCGAGGCCGATCACTGGATGGTCCAGCACCACGGGATTTTCCAGGGCTACTACTTCTTCCATCACCTGGGCCTGGACCGCGACCTGCGCGAGCAGTACGCCGACAGCCCGCACTACGAGCGCACCGCCGAGTTCTGCGAGCTGTACGACAGCCCGGCGTTCGACCCGGCCTACGCCAACCTGCCACTGAGCGAGTTCGAGCCGATGCTGCGCCGCGTGCTGGCCAAGCCGCGCAACAGCATCTATGGCAAGGCGCTGGAGCCGGCGGCGATGCCGGCGCAGCAGCCGGCCTGAGAGCGTTCAAGGGGACGTCCAGGTCGCGCGTTTACCCCGGGTAAACCGCGCTCCTGGGCGGCTGGCTTCAGCCCGCCAGATCCTGACGGGTTGCGTCGGTTCAGGCCTGGGTCAGGTACCAGCGCCAGTCCTGCTCGCCGACCTCGCCCATGAACTGGCGGTACTCGGCCTGCTTGATCGCCAGGAACACCTTGAGGAACTCCGCGCCCAGCGCTTCGCGTGCCCAGCTCGAGTGTTCCAGCGCGCGCAGCGCGGTGAGCCAGTCGGTGGGCAGGAATTCCGTGGCCTGGGCGTAGCCGTTGCCTTCGATGGGCGCGCCCGGATCGAGTTGCAGGCGGATGCCGTGGTGGATGCCCGCGAGGATCGCCGCGGCGGCCAGGTAGGGGTTGGCGTCGGCGCCGCAGATGCGGTGCTCGATGTGGCGGCTCTTCGCCGGCCCGCCCGGCACGCGGAACGACACGGTGCGGTTATTGATGCCCCAGCTCTTCGCCAGCGGCGCGTAGCTGTTGGCCTGGAAGCGGCGGAACGAGTTGGCGTTGGGGCAGAACAGCGCCAGCGAGTCGAGCAGCGTGGCCATCATCCCGGCGATCGAATGACGTAGCAGGGGCGTACCGGCAGGGTCTTCGCTGGCGTAGAGGTTGTTGCCCTCGGCGTCGGCGAGGCTGACGTGCATGTGCATGCCAGTGCCGGCAAGGTCTGCGAACGGCTTGGCCATGAAGCAGGCCTGCAGCCCGTGGCGGTTGGCCACGCCCTTGACCAGGCGCTTGTAGCGGATGCCTTCGTCGATGGCCCGCAACGCGTCGAAGCGGTGCTCCAGGGTGATTTCCACCTGGCCGGGCGCGTACTCGGAAATCGCCGTGCGCGCCGGCAGGCCCTGCGCCTCGCAGGCGTCGTAGAGATCATTGAGGAAGGGTTGCAGCTGTTCCAGTTCGTAGATGCCGTAGACCTGGGTGGCGTGTGGCCGGGTGCCGTTCATCTGCCGCGCCGGCAACGGGCGGCCGTCGGCGGCGCGTTCGCGGTCGAGCAGATAGAACTCCAGTTCCACCGCCATCACCGGGTGGTAACCGTCGCCCTTGAGGCCGTCGATCACCCGCGCCAGCAGGTGGCGTGGATCGGCCGGGGTCGCCGGCAGGCCCAGGGTCGGATGCATGCTCACCTGCAACTGCCCGGTCGGGCGCTCGCGCCAGGGCTGCAGGCACAGGCTGCCGGGCAGCGGGAAGGTCCAGCAGTCGGCATCGCCGACATCCCAGACCAGCCCGGTCTCGTCGACGTCCTCGCCGTTGATGGTCAGCCCGAGGATGGTGCTAGGCAGCGGCCGGCCTGACTCGAACACGGCGAGCAGTTCCTCGCGGTGCAGCAGCTTGCCGCGCGGCACGCCGTTGGCGTCGATGAGGAACAGCTCGATGCTGCGCACCTCGGGGTTGGCGGCGAGGAAGTCGTGGGCTTCCTGGATATCGGCGAATTGCATGGTGAGGTCCTTTTTTCTCCCCTCTGCCGTTTACGGGAGAGGGGCCGGGGGAGAGGGGCGGAGGGCGCGACATGGGCCCTCTCCCCGACCTTCTCCCATGAATGGGAAAGGGCTAAAGCCGCGCGCCGGGAATCGCCAGCAGCTCGCTCAGCCCCTCGTCGAGGGTGGCGAGCAGCAGGTCGACATCCGCCGCGGTGGTGTCCGGGCAGCACAGGGTCATGTTGTGGAACGGCGTGATCAGCACGCCGCGGTTGATCAGGTAGAGGTGCAGGGCCATCTGCAGGCTGTCGTGGAACGCCGCTTCGGCCTGCGCGCCGGTCTTCGGCGGTTGCACGCAGAACTGGAACTCGCAGCGCGCGCCCAGTTGGCTGACCGACCAGGCCAGCTGGTGACGGCCGATCAGCGCGCGGAAGCCGTCGGCCAGGCGTTCGGCCAGCGCCAGCATGTGTGCGTAGGCGCTCTCGGTCATCACCTGTTCCAGGTTGGCGCGCATGCAGTGCATGGCCAGGGCGTTGGCCGACAGCGTGGTGCCGATGCCGCTGTGGCCGTGGCCGTGGACCATTTCGCTGGCGTGCTGCTGGGCCAGGCGCATGTCCTGGGCCATCTCGGCCGTGCAGCCGTACACCGAGCAGGGCACGCCGCCGGCGATCGGCTTGCCGAGGGTGATGAAGTCCGGCTCGAGGTTCCAGGCGCGGGTACAGCCGCCGGGCCCGGTGGAAATGGTGTGGGTCTCGTCGATCACCAGCAGGCTGCCGTACTTCCGCGTCAGCTCGCGCACGCGCTGCATGAAGCCGGGCTCGGGCAGGACCATGCCGATGTTGGTCATCGCCGGCTCGCAGAGCACCGCGGCGATGTCGTTCTGCGCCAGCGCGGCTTCCAGCGCGGCGAGGTCGTTGAACGGCACCACGCGGCTGTGCTGGACCAGGTTGCGCGCCTGGCCGATCAGGCCCGCGCGGTGCACGGTGTGGCCGTCGCGCTGGCGCACCATGGCCTCGTCCACGGTGCCGTGGTAGCAGCCGTCGAACACCAGGATCACCTTGCGTCCGGTGATCGCGCGCACCCAGCGCAGGACGAAGCGGTTGGCGTCGGTGGCGGTGGTCGCCACCTGCCAGTAGGGCAGGCCGAAACGCTGGGCGAGCAGTTCGCCGCAGACCACCGCGTCCTCGCCGGGCAGCATGGTGGTGAGGCCGTTGCCGGCCTGTTCGGCGATGGCGCGGGCGATCGGTGCCGGCGAATGGCCGAACATGGCGCCGGTGTCGCCGAGGCAGAAGTCGACGTACTCATGGCCGTCGACGTCATAGAAGCGGGCGCCCTGGGCGCGCTCGACGAACAGCGCGGAGGGTGTCGACCAGTCGCTCATCCAGTGCATCGGCACGCCGCCGAACAGCGAATGGCGGGCGCGCTCGGCCAGTGCCAGCGAACGCGGGTTGCGCTCGAGGAAGCGTTGCCGCTCGCGTGCGGTCAGAATCTGTACGGCCTGTTCTGCGACGCCACTGGCTGTCATGTTGAACACCTCGTTCGATTTTTCGCACATCCTCGGGGCTGAGCCCGCAGGCTGTCAATAGCGTACGAAAACGCTCGGCGGCGCTCTGGAAGCGCCGTTCGTGCCAACCCGGCGACGGCCGGGCGGGTGCATTGTTTCGCCATA
Source organism: Pseudomonas sp. UBA6310 (assembly GCF_002438225.1). NCBI lineage: Bacteria > Pseudomonadati > Pseudomonadota > Gammaproteobacteria > Pseudomonadales > Pseudomonadaceae > Pseudomonas > Pseudomonas sp. UBA6310. The sequence continues at coordinate 127,419 of NZ_DJTK01000043.1, forward strand.
TTGCCGTCCGTCAGCGACGCGCCATGCGGATGGTAATCTGCGCTTCCGCTCGCCCGCTGTTCCAGGCGGCGGCCACTCCCTTTTCGAATGTTCGGGGCTCCAGCGGGGCCAAGCGAGTATCGCCAGCAACAAAAGGAGCCGCGCCCATGCATGCCATCAGCTTCATCCAGGATCTGGCCGTGATCATGCTGATCGCCGGTGTGGTCACGATTCTGTTCCACCGCTTCAAGCAACCGGTGGTGCTGGGCTACATCGTCGCCGGCTTCCTGATCGGCCCGCATACGCCGCCGGTCGGCCTCATCCACGACGAGGAGACGATCAAGACCCTTGCCGAGCTGGGGGTGATCTTCCTGATGTTCTGCCTGGGCCTGGAGTTCTCCCTGCGCAAGCTGTTCAGGGTCGGCGCCACGGCGTTCATCGCGGCCTTCCTGGAAATCGGCCTGATGATCTGGATCGGCTACGAGATCGGCCAATACTTCGGCTGGAACAACATGGATTCGCTGTTCCTCGGCGCGATCCTGGCGATTTCCTCCACCACCATCATCATCAAGGCGCTCGGCGACCTGAAGATGAAGAACGAGCGTTTCGCCCAGCTGATCTTCGGCGTGCTGATCGTCGAGGACATCCTCGGCATCGGCATCATCGCCCTGCTTTCCGGGATCGCCGTCAGCGGCAACGTGGAAACCGGCCAGGTGTTCGCCACCGTCGGCAAGCTGACCCTGTTCATGATCGTCGCGCTGGTGGTTGGCATCCTTCTGGTGCCGCGCATCCTCGCCTACGTGGCGCGCTTCGAGAGCAGCGAAATGCTGCTGGTGACGGTGCTCGGGCTGTGCTTCGGCTTCTGCCTGCTGGTGGTGAAGCTGGAATACAGCATGGTGCTGGGCGCGTTCCTGATCGGCGCGATCATGGCCGAGTCGCGGCAACTGGCGCAGATCGAACGGCTGGTGGAACCGATCCGCGACATGTTCAGCGCGATCTTCTTCGTCGCCATCGGCCTGATGATCGAGCCGCGGATCCTCCTCGACTACGCCTGGCCCATCGCCGTGATCACCTGCGCCGTGGTGATCGGCAAGATCGTCACCTGCAGCCTCGGCGCGATCGTTGCCGGCAACGACGGGCGCACCTCGCTGCGCGTCGGCATGGGCCTTTCGCAGATCGGCGAGTTCTCGTTCATCATCGCCGCGCTGGGCATCACCCTGCAGGTCACCAGCGATTTCCTCTATCCGGTCGCGGTGGCGGTGTCGGCGATCACCACGCTGCTCACGCCCTACCTGATCCGCGCCGCCGACCCGCTGTCGGGCAAGCTCGCCCAGGTCATGCCGGAGCGCGTGTCGCGGGTCTTCGCGCTTTATGGCGACTGGCTGCGCAGCATCCAGCCGCAGGGCCAGAGTGCCGTGCTCGCCGGGATGATCCGCAAGATCCTGATGCAGGTGGGCGTGAACCTCGCCATCGTGGTGGCGATTTTCCTCGGCGGCGCCTATTTCGCCGGCACCCTGGCCACCTACCTGGCGCCCTGGGTCGCCCAGGACAACCTGCAGAAGGCGCTGATCTGGGGCGCCGCGCTGTTGCTGGCGTTGCCGTTCCTGATCGCCGCGTACCGCAAGCTCAAGGCGCTGTCGATGCTGCTGGCGGAACTGAGCGTGCGCCCGGAGAAGGCCGGCCGCCACACGGCGCGGGTGCGCAAGGTGATCGCCGAGCTGATCCCGCTGCTGTCGCTGGCCGGGATCATGCTGCTGGTGATGGCACTGTCGGCGAGCATTCTGCCGACCGGCGAGCTGCTGATCGTCATCGGCCTGCTCGCCGCCGGGGTGATCGCGCTGCTCTGGCGCTGGTTCATCCGCGTGCACTCGCGCATGCAGATCGCCCTGTTCGAGACCCTCGACAAGCCCGAACAGCCGCACTGAAACCGCTCATGCGGGGCGTCCGGGCGGCGCACTGATCGGCCGATCAGCTCTCCAGCCAGACGTCGCGCGCCCAGTGCCACACCGAGTCCCAGGTCTCGTCGGTGAGTTCGCCGTCGTCGCCATCCCACAGGGTGACCTGGCCTTCGATATCGACCACGTAGTAGTCGCGGCCGTCCTGGCACAGCGGCACCAGATCGCGCGGCAGGCCCAGGTCCCAGGCGGTGGCGGCGACGTCCGGCAGGTAGGTGTGCGATTGCGGGTCGGTGGCAGTCACCGGCTCCAGGCGGCCATAGACCACGTCGCTGACCTTGAGCAGAAACTCGCGCAACTCGAATGGCAGGTTGATCAGCAGCTGCTCCTCGATTTCGACCAGCTGGTCGTCGTCCGGCAACTCCAGGGGAACCGGTACCGGCTCGTTCTGTTCGCGCAGCTCTTCGATGACTTCTTCCACGGCAAGCGTCCTCCCCAACGAAATGGATGCGTTTTATACAGTAGCGTGACCGCGGGGAAAAACCCGAGTCGCACCCAATCGCCGGTCGGCGCTAACTCCAGGCGATAAAAAACCCGGGGCAAGCCCGGGTTTTTTCAGCGTTGCTCGGCGGATCAGTTCTGCCGGATGCCCGCCACCAGCCACGGCTGGTTCTCGCCCTGGGCACGCTCCATGCGCCAGCTTTCGCTGAACGCTTCGCCCTGGTCGAAGCGCGAGGTCTTGGCGACGCCGGCGAAGGTCAGGGTAGCGACCGTCTTGTCCGGGTTGTCGTCGAGGCCGTCGAGCTGGACCTGCAGGTCGTCCACGTAGGTGGACTGGAAGCCGTCGCCCAGGTCGGCGCGCTCGCGCTTGAGGAAGTCGAGCATCTGCGGGGTGACGAACTCGGCGATCTTGTCCATCTCGTTGGCGTCCCAGTGCTGCTGCAGGGACATGAAGTGCTCGCGGGCGGCTTCGAGGAAGCGCTGTTCGTTGAACCAGGCCGGCGCGTTGATCACCGGCGCCGCGGCGCTGGGCGCCAGCGAACCGCCGAAGATGTTGCGGTTGGCGGCTTGCGGCTCGCCCGGCATTTCGCGCTGGAACGGCGCATGGCCCGCCGGGGCGGCGGTCGGTTGCTGCTGGCGACGACGCGCGGCGAGGAAGCGGAAGATCAGGAAGGCGATCGCGCCGAAGATCAGCATGTCGAACAGTTGCAGCCCCTGGAAGCCGTCGCCCATGAACATCGAGGCAAGCAGGCCGCCGGCGGCGATACCGGCCAGCGGGCCGAGCCAGCGCGAGGCGCCACTGGCGGCGCCCGCCTGGCGGCCGGGTGCGGCAGCGGCGGCGTTGTTCTGCGCCGGTTGCTGCATCTGACGGCTCTGGTGGCTCGGCGCGCTGCCGAAGGATTTGCCGCCACCGAAGCGCTTGGCGGCATTCACGTCGAGACTCAGGGTCAGGGCGACGCAAAAGGCCAGGGCAAGGCTGAGAAAACGTTGCATGTGGGTATCCCATTCATTGATCTACGCGCGCCATCTTGAACAGGCGGGCCTGACAAGACCAGCCGCAGAGTGTTTCGGGCTTTTGCCTGGCCCGCGGCAGAGGCTCTGGCGCGCACCTCGAGGCACGCCGCTACGCAGCGTCAGCACACCGCATGTCGAGGTCTGCTTCACTGCTATACAGCATTCGCGGCGAATGCCGATAACCCCTATCCATCCGGCCCGATTCGGCCGTACCCGAGGAATGGCGATGCGACTGATGCTGAAGACCAAAGTGCTGATACTGGCGCTGCTACCGGTGATCCTGCTGGCCATCGTGCTGAGCCTGGCCACGGCGAAGATCCTCCTGAGCTTCGCCGACGACGAAGTGAACAGCATGCGCGCGCGGCTGATGGACGAGAGCCGCGGCGAGCTGCAGCACTACATGCAGATCGCCCTGGGCAGCGTGCAGAGCCTGTACGACGCCTCCGCCGCCGGCGACATGGAGGCCCGCGCGCAGGGCATCGCGATCCTGTCGAAGATCAAGTACGGCAAGGACAGCTACTTCTTCGGCTACGACTCGGACATGGTCCGCCTGTTTCGCGGCGACAGCCCGGTCGACGTCGGCAAGAGCCTGAAGGGCCGCAAGGACCCCAATGGCGTGCTGGTCAACGACGAACTGGTCAACGTGGCGAAGAACGGCAGCAACTACGTGCAGTACGCCACCGCGCTGCCGGGTAACGAGAGCATCAACGTGCCCAAGCTCGCCTACAGCTACTACCTGCCGAAGTGGGACATGGCGCTGGGCACGGCGGTCAACCTGGACCGCATCGAAGGGCAACTGAGCGAGGTGCGCGCCGGCATCGACGAGCGCATCCGCAGCATCGTGACCAGCATCGCAGTGATCGCCGTGGTGCTGCTGATCCTCTGCGGCATCGCCGGCGTGACCCTCGGCAACACCTTCCTGAAGCCGCTCAAGCAGATGAAGAACAACCTCGACGACATCGCCGCGGGCGAGGGCGACCTGACCCGTCGCCTGCCGGTGAGCGGCGACGACGAGCTCGGCCAGCTGGCCGCCTCGTTCAACCGCTTCGTCGAGAAGATCCACGGCCTGGTCCGGCAGATCGCCGACATGACCGGGCAGCTCAACGGCCTGGTCGGTGAGGTCGCCTCCCAGGTTCACCGGGGCGAGCAGGCGATGGACCGGCAGCGCCAGGAGACCGACCAGGTCGCCACCGCGATCAACGAGATGTCCGCCGCCGCCCAGGAAGTGGCGCACAGTGCGCAAGGCGCCGCCGAGGCCGCGCGCAAGACCGACGACGAGGGGCAGTCGGCCAAGCGTGTGGTGGACGACAGCGTCGCCAGCATCCATGCACTGGTCGGCGACATCCGCAGCAGCGGGGTGTCGCTGGACAGCCTGCAGCAGGACGTACAGTCGATCGTCAGCGTGCTGGCGGTGATCCGCTCGATCGCCGAGCAGACCAACCTGCTCGCGCTCAACGCGGCGATCGAAGCGGCCCGCGCCGGCGAGGCCGGGCGCGGGTTCGCGGTGGTCGCCGACGAAGTGCGCGCGCTGGCCAGCCGCACGCAGCAGAGTACCCAGGAAATCCAGGCGATGATCGATCGCCTGCAACACGGCACGCAGATCGCGGTGAGCGCCATGCGCCGCTCCAGCGAAGCCGGCGAGGCGAGCAGCACCCAGGCCAACCAGGCGGGCGCTTCGCTGGACACCATCGCCGGGCTGATCGGCACCATCAACGCGATGAACGCGCAGATCGCCAGCGCCGCCGAGGAACAGACCGCGGTGGCCGAGGAGATCAACCGCAGCGTGCACCAGATCGCCGTAGCGGTGGAAACCGTCGCCGACGAAACCCGGCAGAGCGCGCAGACCGCGCGCAGCCTCTCGCAACTGGGCGAGCGGCTCGGTGCGCTGGTGCGTCAGTTCAGGATCTGAGAGCGAGAGGTGGCCATCCGGGAGACGCGAAAAAAGCGCGGCTCCTGGATGGCGTCAGAGCGGCTGCAGCTTGGCGTAGCCGAGCATCAGCCACTTGCTGCCTTCGCCGTCGAAGTTCACCTGCACCCGGGCCTGGGCGCCGGAGCCTTCGAAGTTGAGGATCACGCCCTCGCCGAACAGCGCGTGCTGGACGCGCTGGCCGAGGTTGAAGCCGGTGTCCGGCACCTGGGCGCCGTCGAACATCGAGGCGCCGCCGCGTGCCTGCTGCCCGTAAGGGCGGCTGACGCTACCGGAGAGGCGCACTTCCTGGACCAGCGCCGGGGGAATCTCGCGAACGAAGCGCGAGACCTTGTTGTAGGTCTCGCTGCCGTAGAGCCGGCGGGTTTCCGCGTAGGTCACCACCAGCTGGCGCATGGCGCGGGTGATGCCGACGTAGGCCAGGCGGCGTTCTTCCTCCAGGCGTCCGGGTTCCTCCAGGCTCATCTTGTGCGGGAACAGGCCTTCTTCCATGCCCACTAGGAACACCAGCGGGAACTCCAGGCCCTTGGCGCTGTGCAGCGTCATCAACTGCACGCTGTCCTCGTGGTCGCCTGCCTGCTGTTCGCCGGCCTCCAGCGAGGCGTGGTCGAGGAAGGCCGCCAGCGGCGTCTGTTCCTCGTCGCCTTCCTCGCCTTCGTAGTTGTCGAAGGCCCGTGCGGCGGAGACCAGTTCCTCAAGGTTTTCCACCCGTGCCTGGCCCTTCTCGCCCTTCTCGTCGCGGTGGTAGGCCAGCAGCCCGGACTGCTCGATGACCAGTTGCGCCATCGCATGCAGCGGCAGACCCTCGACCTTCAGCGCCAGCGTGTCGACCAGCTCGACGAAGGCGTTCAGCGCGCTGGCGCCGCGGCCGCCGATGACCTTGGTGCCGACCGCCTGGTGCAGCGCGGCCCACATCGACAGGTCCTGGGCGCGGGCGAATTCGCGCAGCGTCTCGACGGTCTTCTCGCCGATGCCGCGCGCCGGCACGTTGATCACCCGCTCCAGCGCGGCATCGTTGCCGCGCTGGTGGATCAGGCGCAGGTAGGCCATCGCGTTCTTGATCTCGGCGCGCTCGAAGAAGCGCTGGCCGCCGTAGATGCGGTAGGGAATCCGTTCGCGCAGCAGCGCTTCCTCGAGTACCCGCGACTGGGCGTTGGAGCGATAGAGGATGGCGATCTCGCTGCGCAGCGCGCCGTCGCGTACCGCGCGTTCGATGTTCTCGACCACGTAGCGCGCTTCGTCGTGCTCGTTGAAGGCGGCGTAGAGGCCGATCGGCTCGCCGTCGCCGCCCTCGGTCCAGAGCTCCTTGCCCAGGCGACCCTGGTTGTTGGCGATCAGCGCGTTGGCGGCCTTGAGGATGCTCGCGGTGGACCGGTAGTTCTGTTCCAGGCGGATGGTCTGGGCGTCGGCGAAGTCGTCGCAGAACTGCTGGATGTTCTCGATCTTGGCGCCGCGCCAGCCGTAGATCGACTGGTCGTCGTCGCCCACCACCATCAGGCTGTCGCCGCCCTGGGCGAGGATCTTCAGCCAGGCGTACTGCACCGAGTTGGTGTCCTGGAATTCGTCCACCAGGATGTGGCGGAAGCGCCGGCGGTAGTGGTCGAGAATGCCGCCCTTGTTGTCGCGCCAGAGGTCGAGGGCGCGCAGCAGCAATTCGGAGAAGTCGATCACCCCGGCGCGCGCGCAGGCCGCTTCGTAGGCTTCGTAGATCTTGCGCATGGTGGCGAGGAACAGGTCGCCGCCGGCCTGGATGTTCTGCGGGCGCAGGCCCTCGTCCTTCTGCCCGTTGATGAACCACTGCGCCTGTCGCGCCGGCCAGCGCTGTTCGTCGAGGCCCAGCTCGCGGATCACCCGCTTGACCAGGCGCTGCTGGTCGTCGGAGTCGAGGATCTGGAAGTTCTGGTTCAGCCCGGCTTCCTGCCAGTGCGCGCGCAGCAGGCGGTGCGCCAGGCCGTGAAAGGTGCCGACCCACATGCCGGCCGGGTTGATCCCCAGCAACTGTTCGATGCGATGGCGCATCTCGGCGGCGGCCTTGTTGGTGAACGTTACCGACAGCAGCGAATGCGGCGAGGCGCCGATCACCTGAATCAGCCAGGCGATGCGGTGCACCAGCACGCGGGTCTTGCCCGAGCCGGCGCCGGCCAGCACCAGTTGGCGGCCAATGGGCGCGGCAACCGCCTGGCGCTGGGCATCGTTGAGGGAGTTGAGCAGCAGGGAGAGATCGTCGTTAGGCATCGCGGCATTCTAGGGGGCGGCGTCAGACCGGGCAAACCGGCGTGCCCGGCGGAACGGCGATGCCTGACTGCTCGGTCGTCCTAAAAGCTGTTGGGCCTGGCCTCGTGCTCACGTTATGCTCCGGCGTCTTTTTAGGCTCAGACCACTACAAGAACCGCCTATGAGTGCCGCCACCCGGACTATCCGCCTGCCTGCCGAAGGCCGGGCCATCGGTCAGCAGTTCGCGACCCAGATCGCCATCGAGCGCACGCGCCTGCTGTACCAGGGCTCGCGGTTGCCGACGCTGTTCATGCTGCTCACCGGGCTGGCCTGCGCCTATCTGCTGTGGAGCCCGCAGGAAAGCCTGTGGCTGGCGGTGTGGCTGGTCTGGCTGGTGCTGCTGGCGGTGGTGCGGCTGGTCCAGGTGACGGCCTTCGATGCCGCCCCGGAACAGCGCCGGGCCGAGCCGCGCTGGTATCGCGCGTTTCTGCTGGGCGCCGCGGCTTCCGGGCTGGCGCTGGCGTTCCCGGTGATCATGCTGGTGCCCGCCGAGGACTTCACCCGCCAGGCGCTGGTCTACGGGCTGATCGCCGCGGCGATCCTTTCCGCCGGCGTGGCCTACGCGGTCAGCCTGCCGGCGCTGCTCACCTTCGCCTTGCCCTGCCTGCTGCCGACCCTGACCTACCTGCTGCTCAGCGACACGCCCGCGCAACGTGCCTGCGGAGTGCTGGCGGCGATTCTCGGCGTGGCGCTGCTGCTGATGGCCTGGCAGATCAACCGGCTGCTCTGGTGCAGCCTGCTGCAGGGTTTCCAGAACCAGGCGCTGCTGGCGACGCTGGAGCAGTCAAAGCGCCAGACCGACGTGCTGAATGGCCGGCTGGGGCGTGAGGTCGAGCAGCGGCGGCGCGCCGAGCGCCGGCTCAGCGACGCCCATGACGATCTCGAACGGCGCGTCGCCGAGCGCACCCGCGAGCTGGACGAAGCGACCCGCGCGCTGAGCAGCAGCCAGGAGCGCCTGACCCTGGCGCTGGAAGCCAGCGAGCTGGGCCTGTGGGACTGGAACCTGGTCAGCGACGAAGTGCATCACTCGCAGTTGCGGGAAATCTTCGGCGTCGAGGAGGACACCGCGCCGGGCATGCTCCGCTACCTGCGCACGCACCTGCATCCCGAGGACCTGCCGCAGCTGCGCCAGGCGCTGGTCGCGCACCTCAAGGGGCTCACCGAGCTATACGTCGCCGAGTACCGCGTGCGCCACGCCGAGGGTCACTGGCTGTGGGTCGAGGATCGTGGCCGGGCGGTGGAGCGCGACGCCAGCGGACGGGTGACGCGGATGCTCGGCACGCGCCGCGACATCAGCGCGCGCAAGATCCGCGAGACCGATCAGCTGCTCGCCGCCACGGTGTTCGAGGCGGCCAGCGAAGGCATCGTCATCCTCGATCCGGGATACCGGGTGCTGGCGGTCAACGGCGCGTTCAGCCAGGTCACCGGCTATCAGCGCGACGAGGTGCTCGGGCGGCGCGTGGCGGCGATTTCCAGCAGCCGTGATTCGCAGCGCCAGTACCAGCAGATCGACGCCGAGTTGCGCGAGCATGGGCGCTGGCAGGGCGAACTGATCGAAACCCGCAAGAGTGGCGAACTCTATCCGCAATGGCTGCAGCTCAACGTGGTCCGCGACGCGCGCGGCACGCTGCGCCACGTCGTCGGTTTCTTCGCCGACCTCAGCGCGCGGCGCCATGCCGAAGAGCGCCTGCGCTACTTGTCGAACTACGACGAACTGACCGGGCTGGCCAACCGCACGCTGTTCCGCGAGCGCCTGCACGAGGCCAGCCAGCGCGCTCGCCAGGGCGGTCGCAGTCTGGCCCTGCTGCACATCGATCTGGATCGCTTCAAGCTGCTCAACGACAGCCTCGGCCACGAAGTCGCCGACCAGGTGTTGCGGCAGATGGCCCGGCGCCTGGCCCAGGCGGTGCCGGAAGCGGACACCCTGGCGCGGATTTCCGGCGACGAGTTCGCCGTGCTGCTGGATTCCTACGGCAGCCTCTCGGCGCTCGCGCGCAGCGCCGAACGGCTGCTCGGCAAGCTGCGCAAGCCAATGGATGTCGGCGGCCAGGAACTGGTGATCAGCGCCTCGGTGGGGATCAGTCTGCTGCCGGACAACGCGCGGGAAATCTCCACCCTGATCAGCCAGGCGAACACTGCCATGCAGCAGGCCAAGCGCCTGGGCGGCAACGGCTTCCAGTTCTTCACCGACAGCCTGCAGGCCTCGACGCTGCAGCGGCTGCAACTGGAGAACCAGCTGCGCAAGGCGATCGAGGACGGCCAGTTGGACGTCTTCTACCAGCCCAAGCTGCGCCTCGCCGACGACAGCCTGAGCGCGGCCGAGGCCCTGGTGCGCTGGCATCATCCGGAGCAGGGCCTACTGACGCCGGGGGCGTTCATCGGGCTGGCCGAGGAAACCGGGCTGATCGGTGTGATCGGGGAGTTCGTCCTGCGCCGGGCCTGCGCCGATGCCTGCGCCTGGCGTGCCCAGGGCATGGACATCCGCGTCTCGGTGAACATCTCGGTGCATCAGGTTCGCCTGGGCAATCTCACCAGCCTGGTGCGCCAGGTTCTGGACGACAGCGGTTTGCCGGCGCACCTGCTGGAACTGGAACTGACCGAGAGCCAGATGCTCGACAATGTCGAGACCATCGCGCGCAGCTTCCAGCAGTTGCGCGCGCTCGGCGTGAAGCTGGCGATCGACGACTTCGGCACGGGCTTCTCATCCCTGAGCTACCTCAAGCGCTTCCCGGTGGACGTGCTGAAGATCGACCAGAGCTTCATCCGCGACCTGTCCGCCAGCGCCGAGGACGCTGCGATCACCCGCGCGATCATCG